>DATFUK010000305.1:0-2371 GCA_035260865.1 Candidatus Methylomirabilota bacterium
GCGCGCCAGGTGGTGCTGCAGGAGAACCGCCGCTCGCCCCAGGCGGTGCTGGACGCGGCCTACCGGCTCATCCAGCACAACAACCCGGACCGCCTCGAGGTGGCCCAGAAGATCGACAAGCGGCTGATCTCCACCGTCGGGGTCGGGGAGGCCCCGCAGCATCTGCCCTTCGACACCGTCTCGACCGAGTCCGACCAGGTGGCCGAGCTCATCCGCGAGGAGCACGAGCGCGGCCGGCCCTATCGCGACTTCGCGGTGCTGGTGCGGGCCAACAACGACGCCGACCACTACCTGCGCGCGCTCAACATGCGCGGGATCCCGTGGACGTTCTCGGGCAACGCCGGCCTCTACGGGCGTCCCGAGGTGCGCCTGCTCATCGCGTTCCTGCGCAGCGTGGTCTACACCGACGACTCGGTCAGCCTCCACTACCTGGCGTCCTCCGACGTCTACCAGGTCCCGATCGTGGACCTCACGAACTGCGCGACCTACGCGACGCGGAAGAACCGCCACCTCTTCGACGTGCTCCACGACGTCCCCGCCGAGCTCGCGGTGAGCGACGAGGGCCGCCTCGCGATCGCCCGGCTGGTGACGGATCTGAGCCGCTACATGGAGCTGGGCCGCGAGCATCCCACCGGGGAGGTGCTCTACCAGTTCCTGGTGGATTCCGGGCTCATGACCCGCTACGCGAAGGCGCCCGCCGAGCTGGAGCAGGAGGTGCAGAACGTCAGCAAGTTCTTCACCCGCGTCAAGGACGCGGCCCGGGTGCTCAAGTACGACAACGTGCGCGAGTTCGTGAGCCACCTCGACGCGCTGATGGACGCGGGCGACGATCCGGCGGTGGCCGAGGCCGACACCGAGACGCCCGCGGTGCACGTGCTCACCGTGCACAAGGCCAAGGGGCTCGAGTGGCCGGTCGTGTTCATGGTGGACTGCGTGCAGAACAAGTTCCCGTCCACCCGGCGCTCCGATCCCCTCGAGATGCCACCCGGCCTCATCAAGGACCTGCTGCCCACCGGCGACTTCCACGAGCAGGAGGAGCGGCGCCTCTTCTACGTCGGCATGACCCGCGCCAAGGAGCGGCTCTACCTCACGAGCGCCGAGGACATGGGGGGCAAGCGCAAGTGGAAGGTGAGCCAGTTCGTGCTGGAGGCGCTCGACCTGCCGAAGGACGCGGCGCGCCCCTTCCGGGCGCAGGCCATCGAGGGCCTGCGGCGGCAGGCGCCGCTCCCGGAGATCGCGGGGCTCGGGCTCGCCCCGATCCCGGACGACGAGCCGCTCGCGGTGAGCCACCGGCAGGTGGACGACTACCAGACCTGCCCGCTCAAGTACCAGTTCATCCACATCCTGCGCATCCCGCTGCGCCAGCACCACGCGGTGGTCTACGGCAACGCGCTGCACAACGCGGTCGAGTTCTACCTGCGCCGGCGGGCCGCGGGCAACTACACCTCGCTCGAGGACTTCCTGCGGGCCTTCGACAACGCCTGGCGCAACGAGGGCTTCCTCACCCGCGACCACGAGGAGCAGCGGAAGCGGGCGGGCATCGCGGCGCTGACGCGCTTCTACCACGAGGAAGAGGCCTCCGGCCAGAAGCCCACCGACGTGGAGCGCGAGTTCGGCTTCACCCTCGGCCTCGACCGGGTCCGGGGCCGCTTCGACCGGGTGGACGAGACGCCGGACGGGCTCGTGATCGTGGACTACAAGTCGAGCGACGTCACCGACCAGAAGAAGGCCGATCAGCGCGCGCGGGAGAGCCTCCAGCTCAAGATCTACGCGCTGGCGCAGTTCGAGATGACCGGCCGGCTGCCCGCCCGGGTCGAGCTGCGCTTCCTCGAATCGGGGCTGGTGGGACGGCACAAGCCCACCGAGCTGGATCTGGCGAAGGCCCGCGAGGCCATCGCGGACGCCGCGCGCGGCATCCGCCACCGCGAGTTCGAGGCGACGCCGGAGTACCAGGCCTGCCGCTACTGTCCCTACAACCAGATCTGCCCGAGCACCGCCACCCAGGAGTGAACCCGTTGTACTCTCTTCCCGCAGGGGAGAGGGCAGGGTGAGGGGGAGACCCATGAAGCTCAACGCCAACGGCATCGAGGTCAACTACGAGATCGAGGGCGAGGGCCCGGTGGTGACGTTCAGCCACTCGCTCGCCTGCAACCTGTCCATGTGGGACGAGCAGGTGCGCGCCCTCAAGAGCCGCTACCGCGTCCTGCGCTACGACACGCGCGGCCACGGCCAGACCAGCGCGCCCGCCGGCGCCTACACGCTCGATCAGCTCGCCGAGGACCTGAAGGGGCTCCTCGACGGGCTCGGCATCCGGGAGACCCACTTCGTGGGGCTCTCGATGGGTGGCATGGTCGGCCAGGTCTTCGCGCTC
>DATFUK010000306.1:0-3570 GCA_035260865.1 Candidatus Methylomirabilota bacterium
CGCCGCGCTCATGCGCGCGATGGCCTCGTCGCGGGTGGAGCCGGCGGCGACGAGCTTGGCCAGGAGCGGATCGTAGTGCACGGTGACCTCCACGCCTTCCGCGACCCCGCACTCGAGACGCACCCCGGGCCCTTCCGGCAGCACCAGGCGCGTGATCCGCCCCGGCGAGGGCATGAAGCCCATGGCCGGATCCTCCGCGTAGATCCGGCACTCGATGCTGGCCCCGCGCTGGGGCACCTGCTCCTGCGTCCAGGGCAGCGAGCCGCCGCCCGCGACGTGGAGCTGGGCCTGCACCAGGTCGAGCCCGGTCACCTCCTCGGTCACCGGGTGCTCCACCTGCAGCCGCGTGTTCATCTCGAGGAAGTAGAACTCGTCGCCCCGGACGATGAACTCCATGGTGCCCGCGTTCACATAGCCCACCGCGCGGGCCCCCGCCACCGCGGCCTCGGTGAGCCGGGCCTTGAGCGCGGCGGACAGGTTGGGCGCGGGGCTCTCCTCGACCAGCTTCTGGTGCCGGCGCTGGATGGAGCACTCGCGCTCGTGGAGATGCACCACGCGGCCGCCCGCGTCGCCGAAGACCTGGACCTCCACGTGCCGTGGCGCCTCGAGGAAGCGCTCCACGAACAGGGCGCCCGAACCGAAGGCGGACTGGGCGCGCCGCTGAGCCGAGGCGAAGGCGGCGGCCAGGCCCGCCTCGTCCTTGACCCGCATCATGCCGATGCCGCCACCGCCCGCGGCGGCCTTGATCATCACCGGGTAGCCGATGCGGCCCGCGACCTCCCGTGCGGCGTCGGCCGAGTCCACCGGCCCGTCGCTGCCCGGCACCACCGGCACGCCCGCGCCCGCCATGAGCCGGCGCGCGCCGACCTTGTCGCCCATCTGCTGGATCACCTGCCACGAGGGCCCGACGAAGACCAGGCCGGCCGCCTCGCAGGCCTGGGCGAAGCGCCAGTTCTCGGAGAGGAAGCCATAGCCAGGATGGACGGCCTGGGCGCCCGTGCGACGGGCCGCGTCGAGGATCCGCGCCACGTCGAGATAGCTCTGGCGCGCGGGCGCGGGCCCGATGAGGACGGCCTCGTCGGCGTCGGCGACGTGCGGCCAGCCCGCGTCGGCCTCGGAGTAGACCGCGACCGATCGGATGCCCAGCGCCCGGCAGCCCCGGATGACCCGGCGGGCGATCTCCCCCCGGTTGGCGATCAAGACGCTCTGCAGCACGGAGGTCAGGCGGCGGGCGGCGCGGCGGAAGCGGAGACGGCCTCGAGCGCGGCGATTCGCCAGTCGGAGCCGTCGGGCGCGCAGCGGAGAAGGAGCGTGACGCCGTCGTGGCCGCCGTCGAGGCGGAGCTTCACCAGGCGCTGCTCGCCCACGCGCGCGAACGCGACGACCGCATGCCGGGTACTCTGCGCCGCGCGGAGCCGCGTGTCGAGAGCCGGGCCCAGCTCCACGTCCGGCGCGAGCCAGCGCCGGGCCCCCGCGGTGTCGCCCGCGATCAGCGCGTCGCCGAAGGCGGTCAGCGCCTGGGCGAGCGCGGGAACGATCGACCAGGTGCCGGTCGACTGCTCGAGCCGGATGAACTCGGCCGCGTCGTCGCTCGAGGGCGCGGGGAACGCGCCGGCCGCGCTGACCCGCGTGACCGCCCCCACCCCGGTCACGCCGCCCGCCGCCTCGAGCAGCATCCAGAGGCGTGCCTCGCACACGCGGGAGCGCGTCTCCAGCTCGGGCGTGCGGAGCAGGTGGCGCAGCACCGTCTCGCCGGCCGCCACATGGCGGCGCTCGTCCTCGATGCAGCGGGCGAGGATCCGGCAGGTGGGCGGCTCGTACACCGCGTTGGCGGTCGCCAGGTGCGACTTGTAGGTGGCGAGCAGGTGCGGCTTGAGCACGCGGTAGATCGCGACGACGCGCTCGACCGTCTGCTCGGGCCGCTCGGCGGTCTCGACCGCGTCCAGGAACGCCACCACCCGCGGGTTGGCGGGCTCGGAGACCTGGGCGGCGGCGCGCAGCTCGGGCAGCCGCTTACCCCAGGCGTCCGCGTGCTGCGCGTTGTCCCAGACGTGGCGGCCCATGAGCAGCTTCGCGGAGAGCTCCGGGGTCAGGGCCATCCAGCCGCCCAGGATGCGCGTCATCCGCTCGACCGCGTAGCGATAGTGGCGGACGGTCTTCGCCGACTCGTCGACCTCGAGATGTCCCGCGAGCGGATGGGTCATGCGGCAGGAGCGGGCGTCTAGTAGACGGCCGACCGCTGCGTGGTCCGGATGAGGCGCGCGATCTCCTCGTCGGTGAAGCCGCCCTCGCGGCGCGCCTCGGTGGCGATCGAGATCGGCACCAGCTCGTGCGGCCCCTCGCGGCGGATGCCCCCCAGATTGAAGCGCTCGTCGATGGTCTCCTGGAACTCGATCGCGAGGCGCCGGCGCTCCGGATCGCCCTCGGTGAGCCGGGTCAGCCACTTCGACCCCATGCGCACGTGGGTGATCTCGTCGGCCAGCACGTAGTCCACCGCCCGCTCCAGGATCGGATCGCCCATCTTGCGCGCGATGTGCACGAGCTGGTTGAACACGTCGCAGGCCAGGCCCTCGAGCCCGCGGTTCACGCCGGCCACCCGCGCCGCCGCGTCCTCCGCGCACGCGCAGCGCCAGAGGATGGTGGTCTCCGGGAACTCGCCGATGTAGCCGTCCAGGTGCTCGAGCAGCCGCACGTAGATCTCCACGTGGCGGGACTCGTCCCAGACCTGCCGGGCCATGTCCATGGTGAACTCCCACGGCGAGTCCGGGAAATCGTAGACGGTGCGGCCGGCCCCTTCCATCGCCTGCAGCTCCCCCACCATGATGCCGTGCACGCGCTCCTTGATGGAGTCGCGGGAGAGCAGATCCGGAAAGGGAGGCAGCCCCTGATCGATCTTGAGCTGCGCGACCTCGCGCGCCCGCATCCGGATCAGGCGATCCTCGCGGGCCAGCTTGTCGTAGGCGATGGGCCGTTCCATGTGTCGCTCCGACGGCGGGAATGAACCGCTGTTCAGCGAGTTTAGCCCAAGCCTACGTCGAAGGCAACGGGCCGCCCCGCGGCCGCTCATCGGACGCGCGGGGCCGTCGAGGGCGGCTGACCACGCTGGCCGGACGCAACGACTCCTCCCCGAAGCGCGCGGTGACGCGGTCCATGGCTCGCGCGAGCCGCTCCCGGCGCTGCGCGTCGGGCTCGAGGAGGGAGAGCTGGCCAGCCGCGGCGGGGCCGAGCGACGAGACGGAGAGCCCGATGAGGCGGACGGCCTGGCGGAGCGGGATGCGATCGAGCAGGGCACGGGCGCGACGGTAGATCGCGAGGCCGTCCTGCGTGGGATCGTCGGTGTGGCGGCGGGTGAGCGTGGAGAAGTCCGCGAAGCGGAGCTTGAGGGTCACGCAGCGGCCCGCGTAGCCGTCCGCGCGGAGCTCGCGGGCCACGCGCTCGGCCTGCTCGCGCAGGGTGGCGTGGAGGCGATCGACGTCGCGGTGATCGCGCCCGAAGGTCTCCTCGGCGCCCATGGACTTGGGCGGCGCGAACGGCTCGACCGCGCGCTCGTCGCGCCCGTGGGCCAGACCC
>DATFUK010000307.1:0-2906 GCA_035260865.1 Candidatus Methylomirabilota bacterium
CGCGCGTGCCCGCCTTCATCGAGGCGGAGGTGGGCCTGGGTCTCACGCTGCTGCTCGCGGCCGCCTCCCTCACCTCGCTGCCGCCGTCGGTGGACGTGGTGGCCGATCGCGCTACCCCGGCCGAGGTGGCCGCCCGCTTCCGGCCCGCGATGCCGCGGCTCAGCTCGCCGCCGATCGCGCAGCTCCTGGCCGCGGCGGCGCCGATGGAAGACACCCTGGCCACGCGCCAGCCGGAAGAGTACGCGTGGTCCGAGTACAATCACCACTCGGCGGGCTTCTTCGTCTTCACCATGGGGCTGCTCGCGCTCCTCGATCGGACGGGCCGCGCGCGCTGGGCGCGGCACTGGCCGCTCGGCTTCCTCGGCCTGGCCGCGTTCCTGTTCGTGCGCAACGATCCACGGGCCTGGCCCCTGGGGCCGGCCGGATTCTGGGAGAGCATGGTCCTGCCCGACGTGCTGCAGCATCGCCTGGTCGTCCTGCTGGTGGTGTCGCTCGCGGTGTTCGAGTGGATGGTGCGCTCGGCGCGGCTCACGCGACCCGGCGGGCGGCTCGTCTTCCCATTGCTCTGCGCCTCGGGCGGCGCCCTGCTCCTGACCCACTCGCACGCGATGTTCAACCTGAAGAGCGAGTTCCTCGCCGAGGTCGCGCACGCGCCCATGGGGCTCCTCGGCGTGGTCATGGCCTGGGGGCGCTGGCTCGAGGTGCGGCTGCCCGCCGCCGACGGGCGTATTCCGGGATGGATCTGGGCCGCGGCCTTCACCGCGATCGGGCTGATCCTGCTCGTGTACCGGGAGACGTGATGGCGGACGCGGCGGCGATCCGGGGCTTCGCGACGGTGGAGGGCACCGCGGGCTATCGTACGCGGCGCGGGGCCCGGGCGGGCGAGGGCCATTTCCGGACGTGGCAGGGCCTCACCCTGTCCTCGCTCGGGATCGGCACCTACCTGGGCGCGGAGGACGAGGCGACCGACCACGCCTACCAGGCCGCGGTGCGGCGCGCGCTCGAGCTCGGATTCAACGTGGTGGACTCCGCGATCAACTACCGGCGCCAGCGCAGCGAGCGCAACGTGGGGGCGGTGCTCCGCGCGCTGGCCCGAGAGGTGCGGATCGCGCGCGAGGACGTCCTGATCGCGACCAAGGGCGGGTTCATGCCCCACCCGGTGGATGCCTACGTGAAGGCGGGGATCGTCAAGCCCGACGAGGTGGTGGGCGACGGGCACTGCATCGCCCCGCGCTACCTCGCCGATCAGCTCGACCGGAGCCGCGCCAACCTGAGCGTGGAGACCATCGACGTCTACTTCGTGCACAACCCCGAGACCCAGCTCGGCGCGATGGACCAGGCGACCTTCCAGGCGCGCATGCGGGCCGCCTTCGAGTTCCTGGAGAGCGCGGTGGGCGACGGCAAGATCCGCTGGTACGGCGCCGCCACCTGGACCGGGTTCCGGCAGCCCGCGACCGCACCCGACCATCTCTCGCTGCCCGCGCTGGTGGGCCTGGCGCGCGAGGTGGCGGGCGACCGGCACCACTTCGGCGTGATCCAGCTCCCCTACAACCTCGCGATGACCGAGGCGATCACGGTGGCCAACCAGCGCGTGGGCACCGCGACCATCCCGGTCATGCAGGCGGCCGAGCAGCTCGGCCTCTACGTGATGACCTCCGCATCGATCCTGCAGGGCAAGCTGGCCCAGAACCTCCCGCCGGCCCTCGCGCAGGTGCTGGAAGGGCTCCGGACGGACGCGCAGCGCGCGCTCCAGTTCGTGCGGTCCACGCCCGGGGTGGGGACCGCGCTCTGCGGAATGCGCAGCCTGGCCCACGTCGAGGAGAACGCGGGGCTGGTCTCGATGCCGCCCGTGCCGAGCGAGAAGCTCTTTTCCCAGGCCTGAGGGCGAAAGACCTTGAAAATTCGGGCCTCGTCGGCTAGCGTGAGCGTCGTGAGCACGCCATGGTGACCAGCATCCACCACGTCGGGATCGCGGTGAAGAGCCTCTCGCGAGCCTACGGTTTCTGGCGGGACACGCTGGGCCTGCCGCTCGTGCGCGAGGCGACGGTCAAGGAACAGGGCGTGCGCGCGGCGCTGCTGGCCGCGGGCGACAGCGAGATCGAGCTGCTGGAGCCGCTCGGTGCCGAGAGCCCCATCGGGAAGTTCCTCGCCAAGCGCGGGGAAGGGCTCCACCACCTCTGCTTCAAGACCCCGGACGTGGCGGGTGACCTGAGCGCGCTGCACTCCAAGAGCGTGGCCCTGCTCGACCGCGCGCCGCGCGAGGGGCTCGCCGGCCGCATCGGGTTCCTGCATCCCAGCGCGTGCCACGGCGTGCTCGTGGAGCTGGCCACTCCCGCGTCCGGCGCGGCGCACGCGGAGTCGCCGGTGCGCTTCAAGCGCCTCGTGATCGGGTCGCCCGCGCCGCACGACACCGCCAAGACCTACCAGGATCTCTTCGGCCTGCCCGAGGTCGAGGTCAACGGCGGTCCGCGCACCATGCTCGGCTGGCCCGGCGGCAGCACGCTCCTGATGGTGCCGGCCAGCGAGGTGGGCGGGATGGAAGGCATGGTCGCGCTGTCCATGGTGGCGCCCGACATGCCGCCGCTGGTCGCGCGACTCGAGCGGGCCCAGGCCGCGCTGCTGCTCGGGGCGGGCGAGCTGACCGTCGAGCCCCAGTCATCCCACGGAGTGCATCTCCACATCTCCCGGTACCACTTCCCCTGATCCCTCCCGCATGACGCCGGCGGGACCGAGGCTTTCCGGGAAGGTCGCGCTGGTCACCGGGGGCGCCCGCGGCATCGGGCGCGCGACGGTGCTGGCGCTGGCCCGCGAAGGCGCCGCGGTGGCGATCAACTACTCGACGTCGAAGGCGGCCGCCCACGAGACGGTCAAGCTCGCCGAGCAGGCGGGCGCGCGCGCCCTGCCGG
>DATFUK010000308.1:0-7165 GCA_035260865.1 Candidatus Methylomirabilota bacterium
GATGCCGAGCGTGATCTCCGCCATGCCTGCCGCTCCCCCTCGCGCCCCGCCGCGTCGCGGGGGCTCCGATGCGCCGAGGATCGACCGAAAGCGCGCCCTCGTCAAGCGGGGGCGGGCGACCCTGGGAACGGCGGGGGGAGCGGCGGGGAGAGCGGCGGCGGGAGCAGGTCCAGGAGGCGCGCGGGGCCGAGCGGCATGCGGGTGACGCGTCCGCCCCGCGGCCCGACCGCGTCCTCGATCGCCGAGGCGAGGACCGCGGGCACCGGGAGCGCGCCCGATTCGCCGACGCCCTTGAGCCCGAGTGGGTTCAGCGGTGAGAGCGTCTCGAGATGGTCGATGACCATGCTCGGCACGTCGGTGGCGGTGGGCAGCAGGTAGTCCATGTAGGTGCCGGCCAGGAGCTGGCCGGTCTCGTCGTAGCGGATCTCCTCGAGCAGCGCGCTGCCGATGCCGAGGGCCACCGCGCCCTGGAGCTGGCCCTCGACCACGAGCGGGTTGATGAGCCGGCCGGAGTCGTGGCCGATCCAGAAGCCGAGAATCCGGACGCACGCCGAGAGGGGATCCAGCTCGACCAGGGCCACCTGGGCGCCGAACGAATAGGTGATGTCGGTGGGCTGGAAGAAGCGCGTGCTCTCGAGCCCGGGCTCCACCCCGAGCGCGGCGGTGGCGGCGCCGGCCAGGCGCGCCAGGTCGGCGAAGGTCACGCGGCGCCCGGGCCGCCGGCGGTCGGCGAAGGCCGCGCCCGCCTGCTCGAGGTCGGCCTCGGCGCACCCGAGGGCCCGGCCCGCGAGGAGCCGGGCCTTCGCGCTCACGTCGCGCGCGGCGAGCGCGACCGCGCTCCCGCCCACGACCGCGGCGCGGCTCGCGAACGAGCCGACCCCGTGCTCGACGCCCGCGGTGTCGCCGGTGACGACGGTCACATCCGCGGGCGTGACGCCGAGCTCGTCGGCGGCCACCTGGGCCAGCGTCGTCTCGAGCCCCTGGCCCTGGGTGCTCACGCCGCTGAACGCGGTGATGCGCCCCGCCGGATCGACCCGCACGCGCGCGCCTTCGAAGGGGCCGACGCCGGTCAGCTCCACGTAGGCGGCCACGCCCACCCCGACGAGCCGGCCCTGGGCGCGCGCGGCGGCGGCCTCGGCGACGAGCGCGTCGTAGCGGGCGCTCTCGAGCGCGCGGCGCACCACCGACGGCGGGTCGCCGCTGTCGAGGATCACGTGCCCGCTGCCGCGATAGTTGGGGAGGCCCGTGTCCCACGGCATGTCCTCGGCGCGCACCAGATTGGCCAGCCGCACCTCCGCGCGATCGCGCCCGGTCTCGTGCGCCACCAGGTCCAGCACGCGCTCGATCACGAAGACCGCCTGCGGCTGCCCGGCGCCGCGG
This sequence comes from Candidatus Methylomirabilota bacterium, assembly GCA_035260865.1. Lineage (GTDB taxonomy): Bacteria > Methylomirabilota > Methylomirabilia > Rokubacteriales > CSP1-6 > CAMLFJ01. The sequence continues at coordinate 1,381 of DATFUK010000308.1, forward strand.
TACGGGGTGACCGGCACGCGGTGGGTGTAGCGGCTCTCGAAGCTCGACTCGACGGCGGGGATCCGGTAGGGCCCGGTCACCATGGAGGCGCTGAGCAGCGGGACCACCAGGCCGCGCGGGGTGTAGGCCCCGGTGTCGTGCACGAAGTGGTCGCGCAGGGCCAGGAGGCGGCCCGCGTCGTCGAAGCCGATCGTCACCTCGTGCCGCTGCTCGCGCTCCTGGGTGGCGGCCAGCATGTGCTCGAGGCGGTCCTCCAGCCAGCGCACCGGCCGGGCGAGCCTCCGAGCGAGGAAGGGGATCAGGACGTCCTCGGGATACACGATGAGCTTGGCGCCGAAACCGCCGCCCACGTCGGGCGCGATCACGCGCACCTGGTGCGGCGCCAGGTCGAGGAGGTCGCCGACGAACTGGCGGATCTGGTGCGGCACCTGGGAGGACGCCCACACCGTGAGCTGCTCGAGCGCGGGGTTCCAGTCCGCGACGAGCCCGCGCGTCTCCATCGGCTGGCCGCCGCCGCGCCCGATGCGCAACTCGAGCGAGGCCACCCGCGGCGCCGCGCGCAGGGCGGCCTCGACGTCGCCGCGGGCGAGGGTCACGCGCCCGGCCAGGTTGTCGGGGATGTCGTCGTGGACCACGGGCGTGCCCGGCTCGAGCGTCTGGGCCGACGGGAGCGGCTCGTACTCGACCTCCAGCAGCTCGCGCGCGTCCTCCGCCGCGTAGCGGTTCTCCGCCACGACCGCGGCCACCGGCTCGCCCACGAAGCGCGCGCGGTCGCCGGCGAGCGGGAGGAAGTTGCGCCCCCGCAGCTCGGCGTGCGGGGGCACGATCGGCAGCACGCGCGCCGCTCCGCCGAGATCGGCGAAGGTCACGACGTCCACCACGCCGGGATGCGCCCGGGCCCGGGCGGTATCCACGCGGACGATACGTGCGTGGGCGTGCGGGCTCCGCAGGAGCGCCACGTGGAGCATGCCGGGCAGCACGATGTCCCCGACGTAGCGCCCGCGCCCGGTGAGCAGGCGCGGGTCCTCCTTGCGGAGATGCCGGTCGCCGACGAACTTCACATGGAACCCTCTCCCCTCTGGGGAGAGGGCAGGGTGAGGGGCCTTCCCGCCACATCCAGCGCAGCCTGCACGATGTGCTGGTACCCGGTGCACCGGCAAAGGTTGCCAGACAGCGCCTCGCGCACCTCCGTCTCGGACGGCGCAGGATGAAGCTCGAGGTACGCGACCAGCGTCATCAGGATGCCCGGCGTGCAGAACCCGCACTGGAGCGCGTGGCGGGTCCGGAAGGCTTCCTGCAGCGGGTGCAGCCGGCCGTCACCGTCGGCGAGGCCCTCGACGGTCTCCACGCGGCAGCCGTCGGCCTGCACCGCGAACATGAGGCAGGCCCGCGTGGGCTCGCCGTCCACCAGCACCGTGCACGCCCCGCAGGCGCCGTGCTCGCAGCCGAGGTGCGTGCCGGTGAGGCCCCACTCGTCGCGCAGCACGTCGGCCAGGAGCATGCGCGGGATCACGCGCGCCCGGCGCTCGGCGCCGTTCACGGTCACCGCGATGTCGTGCGCGATCGCGCCGGGTGTCGTCACGCCGCCTCCGCCCGCGCGGCCGCCTGGCCGAGCGCCCGCGCGGCCAGGCCCGCCGCGACGTGACGGCGGTACGCCGCGGTGGCGTGCAGATCGTCGCGCGCGTCGATCTCGCCGGCGCCCGCGCGCCCCACCGCGACGAGGCGGGCCGGCGCGGGCCGCTCGCCGATCAGCGCGGCGCCCGCGCGCGCCAGGTGCGGCCGGTCGCCCGCGCCGAAGATCACCAGGCGCGCGGCCCGGCAGACGCCGCCCGCGTCCAGCGCCAGCACCGCGCACGCTCCGACGAGCGCGAAGTCCCCGTGGCGCCGCGCGACCTCGGCGAAGCCGTGCCCGGTGCGTGGCCCCGCGGGCCCGGGCAGCTCGATCTCCGCGAGGACCTCGTCGGGCTCGAGCGCGGTGGTCAGGAGGCCCCGGAAGAAGTCGTCGGCGCGGCAGGTCCGCGCGGTCCGGGCGCTCCGCAGGTGGAAGACCGCGTCCAGCGCGATCATGCACGCGGGCAGCTCGGCGGCGGGATCGGCGTGAACCAGGCTCCCGCCGACGGTGCCGCGGGCGCGCGTCTGGAGATGCCCGATCAGCGGCGCCGCCTCCGCGAGGAGGGGCGCGGCCCGGGCCACGCGCCCATCGCGCTCGAGCGCGTGCTGGCGCACCAGCGCGCCGAGGCGCAGCCCGCCCGCGTCTTCCCGGAACGTCCCGAGCGCGGCCACCCGGTTCAGATCCACCAGGACCGCGGGCCGTACCAGGCGCATGTTCATCATCGGCACCAGGCTCTGACCGCCCGCCAGGAGCTTGGCCTCGTCCCCGTGGCGGGCGAGGAGCTCGAGGGTCTCCTCCACCGTCCGCGGCGCGACGTAGTCGAACGGAGCGGGCCGCACGCGCGCGGGCTAGACCTTCCCGAGCTTCGGGTGGTCGAACATCGGCAGGTTCACGCCCCACGGCGCCATCCGGGCCCGGATCTTCTTGATGAACTGAGGGACGATGCGCATCTCGTCCTCGGGGGTGGTGCCGCCCAGGCCGGCCTCGCAGGCGACGCGGTCGGCGTCGATCTCCTGCGGCGTGGCGGTGCCGCCCTCGACGGCCAGCCAGAGGTTGCGGTAACCGTTGAACTCGACGTTCTGGATCATCTGGGTCACCGCGCGCTCGATGTTCGTCACGGTATCCGGCGTGAAGCTCGGGGCCCACGCGTCCAGGCACTGCCAGCCGAACGCGATGTGCCGTACCTCGTCGCGCAGGATCAGCTCCATCAGGCGGCGCACCGCCGGGTTCGTGGCCTTGTGGACGGTGGCCTTGAAGGCGTCGATGAGGATCTCCTCGGCGGCGCAGACCAGGCTGGCGAAGATGCCCTCGAGCGAGGTGTCCGGGTCGAAGGCCATCCGCCGCACTCCGTGGGTACCAACCGCACTGACCGTCGGCAGGTTCTGCGGCTGGGGGAAGTAGCCGCCCAGGCGCTCGGCCATGAGCCAGGACGCCTCGGCGTGCCGGCCTTCCTCCTGCGTGCGCATGGTGAAGAAGAAGCGCAGGTCCGGCAGACGGTTCTCGAGGCAGAAGCGCAGCAGCAGGGCCGGGCTCTCCGAGATCGCGCCGTACTCGCCCCAGGTCCGGCGGCTCCAGTGCAGCCGCGCCGCCATGATCTGCTCCTCGGGATAGCGCTCGGGATGCAGCTCCTCCCACGGGATGTCCGTCTCCGGGTCCCACTCGAGCGTCTTGGCCCGCTGCCACAGCTCCCAGACGTCGGGCATGGCGGAGGCGAGCTCGAGGGGATAGCGGGTCTCGGTGAGATAGGTGCTCATGACGGAATCCTCCCGGTCGGGGGGCCTGGACGGCGCGTCATGCGCGCCCGAGCTCCGGATGATCGATGTGAGGCAGCGTGACGTTCCAGCCGGCGAGCCGCTCCCGGACCTGGGCGAGCGTGGCGCGCACCACCGCCTTCTCCTGGGCGACGGTGGAGGCCCCGAGGCCGTGCTCGGCGGCGAGGGCCTCGGCGGCGAGTAGCGGTTCGCGGGCCTCCGCGGGCAGCAGCCAGGTATTCCGGTAGCCGGCGAGGATCACGCGCTCAAGCATATCGCGAACCGCCTGGCCCACGGCGGCGAGGCCGGCCGCGTCGAGGCCGGGGAGCCGGTCGCCGAGGAGCGTCCACGCGAACAGCACGTGGCGCTGCTTGTCGCCCGCCACCAGCCTCAGGATCTGGCGCGCGGTCTCGTCCCGGCTGTGCTGCAGGTGGCTCAGGCACAGATCCAGGTCGAGCTGGTCGTCCAGGGCGCCGAGCGCGGCCACCACCGCCTCCACCGACACGTCGGGATCGAGCGCCATCTGGGCGAACGGCTGGTTGCTCGCCCGCGCGACGCCCGCGGCGGGCGTCGATTCGTAGCCGCCCAGCTGCCGCGCGAACAGGAAGCACGCCTCGAGCTGCTTGGCCTCCTCCGCGGGGCGGAAGGACAGGAACAGCTTGGCGTCCATGCCGGCCGCCCCGGACTCGAGGCAGAAGCGGATCAGGAGCGCGGTGTTCTCCCCCAGCCCCGGGTACGTGCCCCAGGCCCGGCGGCTCCACACCAGGCGCGCCGCCTCGCGCACCGCCGGCGGGTACGCGGCGGGGTCGAACCGGCTCCACGCGATGTCGGTCTCCGGGTTCCAGCGGAAGCGCTTGGCCTGGCGGTACAGCTCGCGCAGCGTCGGGTTCTCCGACGCGAAGCGCAGCGGGAAGCGCCGCTCCAGGAAACGCTTCTCCTGCGCCTGGTACCCTCGCAGCAGCCGGTCGCTCGTCTCGGACATGGCGTCGATGCCTTCCTTGGTCTCTCTATCCGCCGAGGTAGGCGGCCTCGAGCTGAGCTCGCCACTCCGCCTTATCAACGCCGCTCGACCTGGTCGCCATCGTGCTGGGTACGATGCGCGTGGACGGTACGACGTGCTGACCGGGCTCGAGCTGTAAGAGTCTAGCCGCCGAGGCCCTTGGCCTTGTAGACGGGCGCGGCGGCCGGGCCGGCCAGGAACTGGATGAAGGCCCTGGCCGCGTCGGCGGCCTTGGCCTCGGTGGCCAGGCCGAGCGAGAAGACCGTGACGGTCTGCAGCTCCGCGGGGAGCGGGCCCACCACGTCGACCCCGGGCACCGCCATCAGCTCTGGAATTTGAGCGGCGCCGAGCTCGATGTCCCCCGCGACCACCATCTCGCCGGCCTTCGTGCCCGTGTCCTTGTACTTCGCCCGGACCTGCTCGGCGATGCCCAGCCGCTCGAGCACCCGGGCGAACGCGACCCCCGAGGCGCCTTCCTTCGAGTAACCGACCGACTTCGCCGCGAGCACGGTGTTCTTCAGCGCATCGGCCGTGCTGATGTCCGGCCGGGGCGCGCCCGCCTTGATCCCGATGCCGACGCCGGACCGCGCGACATCGACCTTGCTGCCCGCCACGACCTTGCCCTGCTTCGCCAGGTCCTCGACGATCGGACTGGTCAGGAGGAGGACGTCCGCGGCCGTCCCGTCGAGGAAGTTCTGCTTCAGGACCGCCGCGAGCCCGTAGGTCACGACGATCTTGTGCCCGGTCTCGCGCTCGAACTGCGCGATCAGCTCGGGGGTGGCCGGCAGCATGCCGACCGTGCTGAACAGCTTGATCTCGGCGGCCTCGGCGCCGCTCCACGCGGTCAGGGCCAGCAGCGCGAGGGCCATCGCGCGAATCGCACGTGTCGTCATCAGAGCCTCCCGTGTTCGATCAGCTCTCGGGCCTCGGGCGCCATGTAGACGGCCTCACTCCCGAGATCGCCCAGGGCCCGCGCGAGGGCGCGGAGGCGATCCACCAGGGGCGCGCGCTGGTCGATCAGCACGAGGTGCGCGCCCCGGACGACGCAGAGCCCGCCGCCCATGAGCGCCGGCGTCTCGAAGGGCTCCGACCGCACCTCGACGCCGAGCCGCGCGGCGGCCTGGACCAGCTCGTCGAGGAGCTGCTGGGCGTCCACGGAGCGCATGGTACTCGACGGGCTCGCGATCCGGTAGCCGTCACGATCTCGGTGCGCATTTTCGCCACTCCCGTGACACTCGTACACAGATCGGGCGGATCCCATCCTGTAAGTAGCTGATTCCGAGACCCTGCGGTGATGGCTTGGCTCTTGCGTTTCCTGCCCGTACGGTCCGGGACGGAGCCCACGATCGCCAGGCTGGCGCTCTCCTTTTCAGCTCCAGGTCCTTCGCATTGGTCGTGGCTCCTCCGTCCCGGGCCAACCGC
>DATFUK010000309.1:0-4399 GCA_035260865.1 Candidatus Methylomirabilota bacterium
CCCGCCGCGATCGCTCTCGAAGCGATAGCGCCGCGTCAGAGGGATACTATAGGGGCTTCGCCGGGGTCGGGAGCCGTCGGGGGGCATTTGCTTGAAACACTTGGCGGCAATGATCCATAGTGAGATCTCACCGCAATGATCTTACAGGACTCGTCGGGAATACCCGAGAAGGATGCGCCGGCCCGGGGGCTCCGGCGCCATGATCCGGCCTCGACTCCGGGATGTCGTCCAGGCATGCTTGTGGATGGGCATCCGGGCCTCCGCGCAACCACCCGCATTGCCGCCGAGACCCGGATGAACAATATTCCGACAGTGCACACCGAGGCGACGGGGAGCTGAGCGATGCGCCAACTGCTACTCGGGCTGCTCAGACGTATTGGACGGGGAGTCCCGCACGGGCTGGGCGCGGGTCTGCCGCTCATGAGCCTCGCGCTGGTGGTCGCCGGTTGCGCGAGCCACTCACTGATGCCGGAGACGCAGGCGGCGGCCATCAAGCACCGCGAGCGAGCCCTCGCGTCCCACGCCGACGCCATTCACGCCGCCATCCGCCAGTCTGGGCATGCGGGCGCCCTGGCCTTGCTCGACGCCCAGGATGGCCGTCTGGTCGTCCTGCCGGGTGACAGTCCGGCCGATGCCTGGGCGCGGTACACCGCGTCGCCGGAGAGCGGGACCGGTCGCGTGTCGCTGCCGCCGGTGCTCACCTTCGTGCATCGCGCGGACGTACCCCAGGCGCCCGAGACCGTAACCCTGAGCGTCCTGCAACAACAGGCCCAGCTCCTCGACGCGCACCGGCGCGTCGCGGAACGACTGGACCTCGTACAGGGCGAGCTCGCCGCGTCGAAGCGGGAGGTGGACGCGTCGCTGGCCGCCGCGCGCGCGGAGATGCAAACCGCGTTGAGCTCGGTCGCCGAGGATCTGGCGACGGTACGCAAGTTCATGCTGCAGACCGCCCAGCTCGGCTGGCTCAATCACGAATTGAATGTCGAAAACGCGACCGGCATCCGGAAGGTGGTGACGGCCAGCCAGGAGCTATCCGCGAGCTCGGCGAAGCTGGAAGAGACCATGCGCCAGCTCTCCGGGAGTCTGGCCGGGCAGCTCAAGGAGCTGTCGAGCCGGCTCGACAGCATTCAGGGCAAGGTCAGTAACCTCAAGTGAGGCTGGCGATGCGCCACGGCGGCACCGGGAGACGATGGCTCTGCATCCTGGGGGCGGGCATTCTGATCGTACTGATCGGGGCTCCGGACGCGCTCGCCGGGGAGTGGGAGAGCATGCGTGAGAGCTACGACAACAAGCTCAGGACCCACGCCAAGCGCATCGCCGAGATCGAGGCCAGGGATCGCGGGGCAGATCAGGGGAAGCGCGCGGACCGGCTCACCAGAGACCGCATCAACGGAATCAAGGGTTCCCTGAAGGGCGGGGGCAAAGCCAGAAGCCTGGCCGAGACCGCCGAGAAGGCGTCCGGTGACGCGAGGTCACTGATCGACGTGTCCCGAGAGCAGGGCGAGTATCTCGACATCGTCGTCAGCGAGTGGGGCACCGAAGGGGCAGAGCGGAAGAAGCTCCGCGAGTCCATCGCGAGCTTGCAAAAGAACCTCGAGACCACCAATGCCAGCCTGGCGAGGGTGATCGAGGATGCGGAGACCACGACCACGCGCGTGCCGCGGTCGGGCGTGCTCGACAAGGTCGCCCGCATCCAGGCCGCGGAGAAAGAACGAACGCGGTGGCTGCGCGAACAGGCTGCGCTGGAGCGGGAACGCCAGCAGAGAGAGCGCAGCGCCGCGGAGCGCGAGCGGGGCGTGCGGTGAGGCTCTAGAGCGCCAGCTGGCCGCCCACGACCCGCGCGTAGTAGCCCTGCTCGGCGAGGAGGTCATCGGGAGCGCCCGTCTCGGTCAGGCGACCGTCGTCCACGACCAGGATCTTGTCGACCCGGCGGATCGTGGTGAGCCGGTGGGCGACCATCAACGTCGTGCGCCCGCGCATCAGCGCGAAGAGACTGGCCACAACCTGCGCTTCGCTCTCCACGTCGAGCGCGCTCGTCGGCTCGTCCATCAATAAGATAGGCGCGTCCTTCAGGAAGGCCCGGGCCAGGTTGATCCGCTGCTTCTCCCCGACACTCAAGTGCGCGCCCCCGTCCCCGATGACCGTCCGATAGTGCTGGGGCAGCTTCTCGATGAGGTCGTCGGCCCGGGCGGCGTGCGCGGCGGCCTCGATCTCCTCCATCGTCGCCTGGGGCTTCCCGTAGGAAATGTTCTCGGCCACCGTGGTGGGCAGGATGATCGGCTCCTGCAGGACCAGGGCGATCTGCGCCCGCAGGTCCTCCAGGCGGAGGTCACGCAGGTCCACGCCTTCCAGCAGCACCGCGCCGCTGACGGGGTCGAAGAAGCGCGGCAGCAGGTTCAACAGCGTCGTCTTGCCGGAGCCGCTCGGGCCGATGATCGCGGCCGACGTGCCCGCGAGGAGCTTGAAGCTGATGCCGCGCAGGACCGGCCGTGAGCGCTCATAGGCGAAGCAGACGTCGTCGTAGGTGACATTGCCGTAGACCGGAAGCGGTGGGCACGGGGGCCCGCCGGGCGCCCCCCCGACGGCGGCGAACATGTTGTCGGCCGACGTGGGCAATCCCGCCGGTCCGTCGAGGTCGCGGCCCGGGCAGACCGGGCGCGCCTCCGCGCGGTCCTTCACCTCCTCGGGCGTGTCCAGGATCTCGAACACCCGCCGGGTGCTCGCGCTCGCGCTCGACAGGGTGGAGCCGACCTGCGAGAGCTGGTGGAGCGGGTCGAAGAGCTGGGCGACGTAGGCCAGAAAGACCAGCAGCTCCCCCACCGTGAGGTTCGCGGCCAGCACCTGCTGAGCGCCCACCCAGGTCACCCCGAGCGTGCACGCGCTCAGGATCACCGAGATCGAGCCCCAGTAGAAGACCTCGAGACCCTGCTGCGCCATCTTCTGCTGCCGCGCCGCCTCGGTCTGGGTCATGAAGCGCTCCCGCTCGTGCTGCTCCCGCGCATGGCTTTGAATCAGCGGCAGGGCGGTGATCCCCTGGTGGATGAGCGCGTAGACCTTGCCCTCGGCTTGCTGGGCGGCGGTGCCCCGCACCCGCATCGCCCGCCCGAAGACCTTGATCGACAGCAGCAGGATCGGGACCGCGATCATGGCCACCGCGGCGAGGCGCAGGTTCAGCTGAGCCATCGCGACGGCCATGAACAGGAGCGTGCCGGTGGCGCTGATCAAGGGCAGCAGCCCCTGCAGGTACAGGGTCTGAAAGGCGCACGTGTCCGTCCCGGCCCGGAAGATGATGTCTCCCGCTTCGGTGCCGTGGTGATAGCGGAGCGAGAGGCGCTGGAGCCAGCCGAAGACGTCATCGCGGACCCGCCGCAGGCCGCGCAGCCCTACGCCGATCGAGAGATACGCGTGGCCGGCGCATGCGGCGGCGTGGATCAGATGAAGCCCCAGTGACGCCGCGACGATGGCGGTCAGCTGGGCCGGCTGTCCCCAGGTCAGGGCCTCACCAGGCAGCCACCCAGGGTATGGCTTGCTCCCAAGGACGCTGTCGACCAGGAGCGCCAGGGGCCAGGGCTTGAGCAGGTTGAGGCCGATACCGAGGAGCAGCAGCCCCAAGCTGAGGCCTATCCGCCCGGCGTCAGGTCGGAAGTAACCGAGCGCCCGGAGGAGTTGACGGAGACGCCCGACAGAGGAAATGAGGTCGCGCGTTAGCTCGGCGGTGCCCATGGCGACAATCCACGCGGAGACGCAAGCCACGTGCCACGCGGCTCAAGGAAAGCCCGACCGCCAAGGTCCTGAAACTCGTGGACTTCTCGAGGCCTAGAGCAGCCGTCCCGACAGTTGGACCGGTTCCGCCGTGTAATTCCTACACGGACGCCCGCGTAGACGTGGGCGCTCACCCCCCGATCGAGTTCTTCGGTGCCTGCATGATCTCGGTCAGCCAGCCGTGAGCAGTGCTCGCCTACTCGGGTGCGACCTCCGGGCGAGATGGCGGATGCGGCTCGCCGGGCGATGCGGGCTCGGGCCGCCGGCTCTTCCGCACCCGCTCGCTCATGCTCTCGAGGGCCACGTAGAACACCGGCACGAACGGGATGGCCAGCAGCGTCGAGGCCATCATCCCGCCGAACACCACGGTGCCGATGGCCTGCTGGCTGGCCGCGCCCGCGCCGGTGGCGACCATCAAGGGCACCACGCCCAGGATGAAGGCGAACGAGGTCATCACGATGGGCCGGAACCGGCGCCGGGTCGCTTCCACGGCGGCCTCGGCGATGGAGAGGCCGTCCCGGTGGTGGAGGTCGCGGGCGAATTCCACGATCAGGATCGCGTTCTTGCTCGCGAGCGCGATCATCAGGACCAGGCCGACCTGCGTGTACAGGTTGTTGTCGTAGCCGCGGCTCAGCTG
>DATFUK010000310.1:0-12532 GCA_035260865.1 Candidatus Methylomirabilota bacterium
AGCCCCAGGAAGGAGAGGCCCGCGGCGAGGATGATCGCCAGCGAGAACTGGGTGCTCGAGGACACGAGAATGGGCCCCAGCACGTTGGCGAGCAGATGGTGCCGCACGATGGCCCGGACTCCCGCCCCACTCGCCCGCGCCGCCGCGATGTACTCGAGGCCCTTCACCTGCACGGTGGCGGACTCGGCGACGCGCACCACCCGCGGCACGAAGACGATGGACAGCGAGATCAGGGTGTTCGGGAGGCCGGGACCGAGGGCCCCGGAGATCGCGATGGCGAGCAGCACCGCCGGGAACGCGTAGAAGATGTCCATCGTGCGCATGATGAGCATGTTGGTGAGGCCGCCCACGTAGCCCGCCATCACCCCGAGCGCGGTGCCGAGCACGAAGGCCACCAGCACCGGGGTGAGCCCGGCCACCAGGGTCATGCGGCCGCCCCAGAGCAGGCGGCTCAGCATGTCGCGCCCCTGCTCGTCCGTCCCGAGCACGTGCCCCGGCGCGCCGACCGGGGCCAGGCGCAGCCGGATCGAGCCGGCGGCCGGATCGTACGGGGCGAGCCACGGGGCCAGCACCGCGGAGAGCACGATGACCGCGAGCACGCCGCCCGCGATGAGAGTGGCCCGGTCGCGGGCGAGCCGCCACCCGACGGTTCGCCAGTAGGACATGGGAGCGGTGGCCAGCGCGGGGGCCTCGATCAGCGCGGTCGCGAGGGCCATCAGTGGCGGGCGATGCGCGGGTCGATCACGGTCTGCAGCAGATCGACCGCGAGGTTCAGCAGCACGAAGAACGTGGCGAGCACGAGGATCACGCCCTGCAGGACCGGGATGTCACGCTGGAAGATCGCGAGGTTCAACAGGTAGCCGGTGCCGGGCCAGGAGAACACCGCCTCCACGAGCACGGAGCCGCCGAGCTGGAAACCGAACTGCAGCCCGAGCACGGTGAGGATCTGGGGCAGCGAGTTCTTCACCACGTGGGTGAACACCCGGCGCGAGACCAGGCCCTTGGCGCGCAGGGCCAGCACGAACTCCTGGTTCAGGATGTCGAGCGCGGCCGAGCGCACGACCCGGGTGATGACCCCGAGCGGGATGAGGGACAGCGCCACCGTGGGCAGGATCATGTGGCGCAGGTACTCCCAGACGCCCGGGTCGTTCGCGGCGCCCATGGCGGGCAGCCAGTTGAGCTGCACCGAGAACACGATGATCAGGATGATGCCCGCCCAGTAGTGCGGCACCGACACCCCGACGACCGCGATGCCGCTCGCGAGCTTGTCGAGCACGCGGCCCTGCCGGAAGGCGGCGACGAGGCCGAGCGCCACCCCGAGCCCGAAGGCGACCAGCGAGGACGCCAGGGCCAGGACGAGGCTGTTGGCGAGCGCGTCCCGGACGTCCAGGATCACCGGCCGGCGGGTGGCGAGGGACTTGCCGAGATCTCCCTGGGCCACCCGCCCGAGCCAGACGAGGTACTGCACCGGCAGCGGCTTGTCGAAGCCGTACGCGCGCTTGGTCGCCTCGATCTCGGCTTTACTCGCCTCGGCGGGCATCACCGCCGCGATCGGGTCGCCCGGAGCCAGGTGCACCATCGCGAAGACGATGACGCTGGCTCCGAGCAGGGTCGGGATCGCGAGCAGGAGACGCCGGCCGACGTAGACCCACACGAAGCGGCGTTACCTCACCGTCACCGCGGTCAGGTCCACGAACCAGCTCTGTGGCTGGACGAACCCCTTCACCTTCGGCGACAGGGCCCGCGGGTTCTGGTCGTGCACCACGAAGATCCAGGGCGCGTCGTCCACCACCACCTCGTGCACCTTGGCGAGGATCTCGTTCTGCTTGGCCACGTCGAAGGTGCGCTCGGCCTCGTCGATGAGCTTATCCGCCTCCGGGTTGCTGTAGGGCATGGTGTTGACCGCGACCGGCACCACCGACTTGCTGTGGAAGAACCGGCCGAACCCGCTCCACGGCTCGAGGAAGTTCCACGAGATGTTCCACGCGTTGAGGCCCTCGTTCTCCGTCGTCTTGAAACCGGCGCGCCACCGGGTGAGCAGTGTGTTCCACTCCACCGGCTGCAGGTCCACGTCGATGCCCACGTCCTTGAGGTTCTTCTGAACGAGCTCGTTCATCGCCAGCGGCAGCATCTGGCCCGAGCCGGACGTGGAGATCAGGTGCACCGCCTTCACCGGGTGCTTGGTCCCGTCGAACCCGGCCTGGCGCAGCAGGTCCTTGGCCTTGGCCGGATTGTAATCGTAGAGCTCCTTCGGCTTGCCGAACCACGGATGGCCCTTGTAGACCACCCCGGTGGCCGGGATGCAGGTGTCGTTGAGCAGGCTCTTGCAGATGCCGACCCGGTCGATCGCGTAGTTGGCCGCCTTGCGGACGAGCTTGTTGCTCCACGGCTCCTTGTCCAGGCGCAGGGTGTGCGTCCAGTTGTGCGGATAGCTGTTGAGCGTGATCGTGAACCCGCCGCCCTTGAGCTGAGGGATCGAATCCGGGGGCGGCACCTCGATCCAGTCCACCTGCCCGCTGCGCAGCGCGGCCAGCCGCGTGGTCGGCTCGGGCAGCGGCAGGAGCACGAGCTTGTCGATCTTGGGCCGGCGCTTGACGTCCCAGTAGCTCTTGTTGGCGTCCAGCTCGAGGCGCTCGCGCGGCACGAACTTGGTCACCTTGAAGGGGCCGGTGCCCGACGGCTGCTCGGCGAACTTGCGCCAGTCCTTCACCTTGTTCCACTGGGTGGGCGACACGATCAGCATGTAGCAGAGCTGGTACGGCACGAAGCTGGTGGGCTTGTTGGTCTCGAACTCCACGGTGTGGTCGTCGATCTTGGTGACCGCGATGACCGAGGCCATCCGGAAGCTGACCTGGCCGGACCCGTACGCGTCGAAGTGCGGCGCGTCCTTCTTCTTGATCGACTCGAACGAGAAGACCACCGCGTCCGCGTTGAACGCGCTGCCGTCGTGGAAGGTGACCCCCTTCCGCAGCTTGAACACCCACTTGGTCGGGGCGTCCTTGCGCGGCTCCCACGACTCGGCGAGCCCCGGCACCAGCGGGGCCAGCCGGTCCCCGCGGGTCAGGTCCCACGCGATCAGCGGCTCGTAGATCTGGTACCCGACGAACCGGAAGCCCTCGAAGCCGTTGTCGGTCTGGCCGCCCGTGTAGGGAATGTCGCTGGCGGTCATGCCGATCCGCAGCGTGCCCTGGGCGGCGGCGGATCCGATCAGGGTCAGCGGCAGGGCCAAGGCGAGGAGCAGGATGAGGAAGCGTCTCATGACGGGTCTCCTAGGCGACGAGGTGACAGCGGGCGATGTGGCCGGGGGCCACCGGGTGGAACGACGGGGGCGTGCTCACGCAGATCTCGATCGCGCCCGGGCAGCGCGGCGCGAACGCGCAGCCCGGCGGGAGCGCGGCGAGGTTCGGCGGCGCGCCCGCGATCGGGACGAGCGGGCGGCCCTTCTGCCCGCGACGCACGGTGGCCTGCATCAGCCCCGCGGTGTACGGGTGCGCGGGCCGGCGGAACAGCTCGCGGATCGGAGCCTGCTCGACGATGCGCCCCCCGTACATGACCGCGGCGTCGTCCGCGATCTCCGCGGCGACCCCGAGGTCGTGGGTGACGAAGATGACCGCGAGGTCGAGCCGCTTCTGCAGATCGCGCAGGAGCCAGAGGATCTGCGCCTGCACGGTGACGTCGAGCGCGGTGGTCGGCTCGTCGGCGAGGAGGAGCTCCGGCTCGCACGCGAGGGCGATCGCGATCATCGCCCGCTGGCGCATACCGCCCGAGATCGCGTGCGGGTAGCTGGCCAGGCAGCGCTCCGGGGACGGCACCTGGACGAGGTCGAGCAGCTCCCGCGCGCGCCGGCGCGCGGCCGCGCGGTCGAGGCCGCGGTGCTGGGCGAGCGTCTCGGTGATCTGCTCGCCGATGGTGTAGACCGGATCGAGCGCGGTCATCGGCTCCTGGAACACCAGCGAGACGACGCTGCCGCGCAGCGCCTCTCGCGCCCGCTCGTCGAGCCGGTTCACGTCGCGCCCCTTCACGAGCACCTCGCCGCTCACCCGCGTGCGCGCGCCCTGGTGCAGGCCGAGGATCGCCCGGAGGGTGACGCTCTTGCCGGAGCCCGACTCGCCCAGGAGCGCGAGCACCCTGCCCGCCTCGAGCGAGAAGGTGACCTCGTTCACCGCGCGCACGGTGCCGTCGCGCGTCTCGAAGGACACGCTGAGGTCGCGAACGGTCAGTAGCGGCATGCGTCACTCGGGGCGGGCGGAATCATGCAACCGACGTGCCCGGCCCGCGCGGCCGGATTCGCCCAGTTTCGCCGGATCAGGCGTGCCGCCGGCGCGGGACGCTGCTCACGAAAGCGGCGACGGCCGCGACCGCTGCACAGAAACGGATCTCACCCGGGGAACGGGGTCGCGACCGGAAGCTCCGCGATCCGCAGCTTGACGTCCTGCACCCCCGCGACGCTCTTCGTCACCGCGAGCGCATCCTCGGGGTCCACGCCGGCGGGCAGCTCCAGCGTCACCAGGCCACGGGTGGACTCCACGTCGATCCGGTACCGCCGCATATCGGGATGGCCGGCGAGCGCGACCTCCACCTGGGAGGCCACGACGCGGTCTTCCACGAGCTGGCGGGCCACGTCCGTGGTGGTGAACTCGGGCCGCCGCGCGACCTCCGCGAGCAGAGCCACCGCCGCCTCGCGCGAGAAGGCCGCGGTGTTGATGAGCACATCGTAGAGCCCGGGATCCTTGACGTCGGCGTCGAAGAGGTAGCGCATCCGGGCCGCCTTCTGGATGTCGTCGCGGCGGATGAACTGGGCGACCGTCTTCGGCGTGACGCGCTCCCGCCCCTGCGCCGACAACGTGGCGGTCAGCCGCGTCACGCGCTCGGGGAAGGGCGCCACGATGCGCGTCCGCAGCGCGTGGGGCACTCCGCGAAGCAGCCACTGGCCGCCGCCGCCGATCATCACGACGTTGTCGGCCTGCGCGAACTCGTACAGCACCGCCTGGAGCGCCAGGATGCACCGCCGGGTCTCCGCGTCGAAACGCTCGACCCAGGACGGCCGGTCCTCCACGAGGCGCGCGAGGCGCTCTTCTCCCAGCCCGTACCGCTGCGCCCGGGCGAGCAGCTCCTCGTTGTCGACGTAGGTGTAGCCGAGGCGGGTCGCCGCGGCCATGCCGATCTCGGCACCGCCGCTGCCCATTTCGTGGGAGATCGTCAGAATCGCCATGGCACGCTCCTGCCCGGCATGCCCCGCGAATCCAGGGGGGCCGGGCCGACCCGGTCGGACGGTGGCGGGAGCTTAGTCCTGTCGGCGGACCGGGTCAAGCCCCTCCTGCGGTCCCGTGTTAGGGATACGTGATTTGACCGCTCGGGAGTGAACCGTGACATGACCGCTCCAGCCGCGCCGCGTGGAAGGAATGACCACCGAGGAGGTGGCCATGGTCTACCCAGCCGGCGCAGTGGAGCGCGCCATGAAAGCCCACGAAGTGATCATGCGAGCCCTGGACGGCCAGCTGACCTGGATCCAAGCGGCCGAGATCCTGGGCCGCAGCCCCCGCAGCATCCGACGCCTGCGGTGGCGCCTGCAGCATCACGGCTATGATGGCCTGTTCGATCGCCGCCGCCAGACCCCTTCGCCCAAGCGCGCCCCGGTGGCGGAGGTCCAACGCCTGCTCGCCCTCTACCGGGATCGCTACCAGGGCTTCAACGTCCGCCACTTCCACTCCCTCGCCCGCCGCCAGCACGGCGTCCGCTTCTGCTACGCCTTCGTCAAGAAGGCCCTGCAGAGTGCCGGCCTCGTGCCCAAGCACCGCCCTCGCGGCCGCCACCGGCGGCGCCGTGAGCCCCGCCCCTGCTTCGGCGAGCTCCTGCATCTCGACGGCAGTCGCCATCGCTGGCTCACCCTGGTCCCCGACCAATGGCTCACCCTCATCGCCGTCGTCGACGATGCGACCAAGCGCCTGCTCTATGCCGAACTCCGGGACAGCGGGGAAAGCGTCGTGGCCATCATGACTGCCCTCCGGGCGGTCCTCGCGCGCCACGGCTTGCCCATGGCCCTGTACACCGACCGCGCCCATTGGGCCGTCCACACCCCGGTGGCGGGCGGGGCCCCGGATCGCCGGCGCCTGACCCAGGTCGGCCGCGCCCTCGCCCGCCTGGGCATCGAACACATCCTCGGCTATTCGCCCGCGGCCCGCGGCCGCAGTGAGCGCGTCAACCGCACCCTGCAGGATCGCCTCGTCAACGAGCTCCGCCTCGCCGGCATCACCACGGTGCCCGCCGCCAACCGCTACCTGCGGGAGCGCTTCCTCCCGGCGTTCAACGTGGAGTTCGGGCGGCCGCCCGCCGACCCGGCGCCCGCCTTTGTCCCACTCGGCCGCGTCGACCTCGAGCAGATTCTCTGCGTCGAGGAGGAACGCGTCGTCGGGCGCGACAATGTGGTGACCGCTGACCGCCTCGCCCTCCAGCTGGCCAAGCAGCCCGGCCGCCGCACCTGCGCCGGCCTCCGCGTCCTCATCCGCCGGCATCTCTCCGGCCACTACTCGGTCTGGTACGGCGCCCGCTGCCTGGGGCGCTACGACGGCCAGGGCCGCGCCCGCCGCGCCGCCTGACCCGCTCATGCCGTTCACCGAGCGGTCATTTCACGGTGTCAAACAGTTGCGGTCAGATCACTTATCAACAACAGCCCCTCCTGCGGTCCCGGCTGCCCGCCCGCTCAGGCCGGGGGAAGCTTCACCCCGAGCGCGCGGGCGGTGGCCGGGCCCACCTCGCCGTCGATCACCAGCCGGCGGGAGGCCTGGAAGGACACCACCGCGGCGTGGGTAGCCGGCCCGAAATCGCCGTCGACCGCACCGGGGTTGAACCCCTTCTCCCTCAGCTTTCGCTGGATCTCTCGCACCACCGGCCCGCCCATGCGCGGGATCGTCAGGCGGTAAACGAGGACCCTGGGCTCGACCCGCTCCGGGATCGTGTCGCGCTCGGAGTACGCGATCTGGGGGACGAGGATGCCCATGTCCCAGCGCCGCTCCGACAGGGTCGACGCGATCACTCCCATCTTGGTCGAGTGAGCCTCCACGGTGCCTCCTCGGCCATCCGAGATGACGATGTGCCCGACCGCGCCGGGCTGGGGCCGGCGCAGGACGGCGGCTCCCGCCGTTCGCGCGGCCTGCTCGACCGAGATCCGGATGCCCAGGCGTTCGGCGTCTCGGGCCCAGTAGCCCGTGTACGCATCCGCGCTGGCCGGGTCCTCCGCGTCGGACGCGCATCCGTACAGCCGGCCCGCGGTCTGGAACACCAGCCAGGAAGCGAACTCGGCGCAGTCCCACGGGCCGGTCCACTTCGGGTTGCTCTTCGGCGCGAGCGCGCCCAGCACGTACGGCTCCCCGATGTGGCGCCGACCGAGCTGCACGAGGCGCGCTCCGGTGGCGTTCACGCGACCTCCAGCCAGTCGCGCCGGACGTCGGGGGCGCCCCGCAGGGCCGCCGGGGTCCCCTCGAAGACGATCTGGCCGTGGCCCATGACGTAGACGCGCTCGGCGACCCGGAGCGCGATCGTGAGCTTCTGCTCGACCAGCAGCACCGCGACGCCCTGCCGGCAGATGTCGCGCACGACCTCGGTGACGACCTCCACGATCTTGGGCGCCAGACCCTCGGTCGGCTCGTCGATCAGGATCACGCGGGGATTGCCGAGCAGCGACCGGCAGATGGTCAGCATCTGCTGCTCGCCCCCCGAGAGCATGCCGGCCTGGGTGTCGCGGCGCTCCTTGATCTGCGGGAAGTAGCCGTACATCTGCTCCGGCGTCCACTGGGGGGCGCCGCGCCGCGCGGTCTGCATGCCGATGCGCATGTTCTCGTCCACCGTGAGGTTGGCGAAGATCTCGCGCTCCTCGGGGACGTAGGCGAGGCCGGCCCGCGCGATCCGGAAGGCCCGCACCCCCGCGAGCTCGGCCCCGTCCAGCCGCACCGAGCCGGCGCTCGGCGGCACCAAGCCCATGATCGCCTTGAGCGTGGTCGAGCGCCCGGAGCCGTTGCGCCCGAGCAGGCTTACGATCTCGCCCTTGCCGATGGTCAGGTGCACCCCGCGCAGGATGTGGCTCTTGTCGTAGTGGGCGTGCAGGTCCGCGACCTCGAGGAGCGCGCTCACGCGACCTCCTCGCCCAGGTAGGCCTGCTGGACCTCGCGGTTCGCGCGGACGGTCTCGGGCCGGCCGCTCGCGATGATCTCGCCGTAGACCAGCACCGAGAGCTGGTCACAGAGGGTGAACACCACGTTCATGTCGTGCTCGACCACCAGCAGGGTCTTGCCCTCGGTGACGGTGCGGATCAGCGCGACCATGTAGGCGGACTCCTCGCGCGACATGCCCCCGGTGGGCTCGTCCAGCAGCAGGATCTCCGGGTCGGTGGCCAGCGCCATGCCGATCTCGAGCGTGCGCTGCTCGGAATAGGCGAGCGCGCCCGCCGGATCGTCGCGGCGCCGGGTGAGGCGCAGCTTCTCCAGGTACTCGTCGACCTCGGCGGTCACCCGGGCGAGCCGGCTGATCGGCCGGAAGAGGGTGAAGCGGTGATGATGCCGTCCCATCACCGAGATGCGCAGGTTCTCGGCCACGCTCAGGCGCGGGAACAGGTTGGTGAGCTGGAACGAGCGGGACAGGCCGCGGCGGTTGATCGCGTGCGGCGTCAATCCCGCGATCGGCTGATCGTTGAGCAGGATCTGGCCCGCGCTCGGCACGTAGTGGCCGGAGACCAGGTTGAACAGGGTCGACTTTCCGGCCCCGTTGGGGCCGATCAATCCGTGGCGCTGACCCCGCTGCACCTCCAGGTTGACCCCGCGGATGATCGCGGTGGCGCCGAAGGACTTGTGCAGGTCCCGCAGCACCAGCACGGGCCCGCCCGCGACCGGGGCACTCACGCCGTCTTCTCGAGAAGCGCCTGGCTCCACCCGCGGCGGGTGAGCCGCCGGGCGATCGGCAGCAGGGCGGCCCCGGCCAGGATCGACCCCACCGGAATGGCCCAGGTCCACGGCGACCACGGGTCGAACTGACGGCCGAAGAGCGGATACGGCACCATGCCGCCGCCGTTGGTCCGCCGCAGCACCGCGTAGGCATCCGACATCACGACGTGCACGCTCTCGACCGTGAAGACGACGCCGATCATGAGGAGCACCCCGACGACGAGACACAGCAGGTACGGCACCGTCAGGTGCCGGATCGCGGTGGCGCGCAGCCGGCGCGCGTGCAGGGAGATCAGGCCGCCGATACCGTCCGGCACGAAGAGCATCACGATCACGAAGATGACTCCCTGGTACAGGAGCCAGGAGCGGGTCAGGTCGGAGGTCACCCGCGCGAAGAACGTCATGACCGCCGCCCCGAGCGCGGGGCCGAAGAAGGTGCCGGATCCCCCGATGAACGTCTGCAGCACCACGTTGGCCGAGGCCTGGGCGCTGAAGATCGTGTAGTTGGTGGCCTCGTTGGCGATCGCGAGCAGGGACCCGGCCACCCCGGTGAACATGGTCGAGATGCCGAAGATCACGGTCCGGGCCCCGTGGGTGTTGAAGCCGAGGAAGCGGACCCGGTGCTCGTTCTCGCGGACCGCGAGGGCGAGCCGCCCCATCGGGGTCCGGGTGAACGCCCACAGGCACCACGTCGAGACGACGACCCAGGCGAGGGTCAGGTAGTACACCCCGGTGTCGGTCGCGAAGTTGATCGCCCACGAGTTCATCCGCATCGTGGAGATGCCGGACTCCCCCCCGAACACCGAGGTCCAGGTCGGGGCCAGCGTGAACAGCAGCTCGGCCAGCGCGAGCGTCACCATCGCGAAGTAGACCCCGGTGCGCTGGGTGGCGAGCCAGCCGAACACGAGGCCGAAGAACAGTCCGACCACCGCGCCGGGCAGCGGCAGCAGCGGGGTCGGCCACGCCAGCAGGTGGCCCTCGACCGCCTTCATCAGGTGCAGGGTCGCGAAGGCGCCGAGGCCGTAGTACGCGGAGTGGCCGAAGGACAGCATGCCGGCCTGCCCCATCGCGAGGCTGAACGACAGCGCGAACAGCCCCGCGATCATCATCTTGATCGCCGCGTTGATCAGGTTGGGGGTGAGCGGCAGGGGCAGCACGATCAGGATCGCGCCGAGCGCGAGGAGTCCCAGGCGGCCCCACCGGCTCACTGGCGGTCGCCGAAGAGCCCGGCCGGACGGATCAGGAGGACGAGCAGCATGAGCAGGAACGGCATGCTGGCCGCGATGGTCGAGAGCTGGAGGGTCAGGATGCCGCCCACCGCTCGGGCCCAGTCGCCGAGGCCGACGAGGGCCAGCACGTCGGAGAGCGACCAGCTGAAGCCCACCGAGAACGAGATGAAGAGCCCGATCATGAGCGAGGCGACCAGCGCGCCCTCGAGCGAGCCGAGGCCGCCGACCACCACCACCACGAAGACGAGCGTGCCGAAATCGACCGCCATGTTCGGGCCGGTCGGGAAGAACGCGCCCGCGACCGCGCCGGCCAGCCCGGCCAGCCCCGCCCCGGCCGCGAAGACCCCCATGAAGACGACCGGGAGATTGTGGCCGAGCGCCTCGACCATGACCGGGCGGTAGGTGGCGGCGCGCACGATGATGCCGACCCGGGTGCGGGTCAGCACCACGTAGAGCACCGCGAACATGGCGAGGGCCACGATGCCCATGAACAGCCGATAGAAGGGATAGTTCGTCTCGTAGATGGTGAAGGCCGCGAACTTCATGTAGGGCGGCATCGCGTAGTTCACCGGGAAGTCGCCGTAGAACAGCTTGATCACTTCCTCGATGATGAAGGCGAGGCCGAAGGTCAGCAGGAGCTCGTGGGCGTGGCCGTACTTGTGCACCCGGCGCAGCATGTACCGCTCCACCAGCACCCCGCCGGCCCCCGCGATGATCGGGGCCGCGATCAGCCCCGCCCAGAACCCGACGGTGCGCGAGAGCGTGAAGCCCACGTAGGCGCCCAGCATGTAGAACCAGGCGTGGGCGAAGTTGAGCACGCCCATCATGCCGAAGATGAGCGTGAGGCCGGCGGACACCATGAACAGCAGGAGCCCGTGCACGACCCCGTTCAGGACCGAGACGACGAGGAATTCCACGGCGCGCGCTCCGGGTGCGGAGCCCGCGTCAGGAGCCCGGGCGCTCCATCTTGCACGTCGACTGCACCGGGCTCGCCGCGTCCTTGCCCGAGACGAGGCGGATCGGCTTGAAGCCCATGTCGGTGCCGTCCACCTTGTACTTGGCCTCCTTGGAGACGGTGGCGACCACCAGCGGGAGCAGCGCCTGGTGATCCTCCTTGCGCATGGCGACCTCCCCCATGCTCGTGTTGAAGCTGACCGTCTCCATCGCGAACGCGAGCTGCTTGACGTTGACCTTGCCGTCGGCGGCGGCCTTGATCTTCTTCAGCGCCTCGCCGAGTCCCCAGATGCCGTGCACGGTGTGGCCCTGGATGAACACGGGATACTGGCCCATCTTGGCCTTGAAATCGTCGGCGAACTTCGCGGTGGCGTCCCCGTTGGCCTCGGGATAGTAGCTCGAGACGTTGTAGTGGCCGACCGCGGTGGCGCCCGCGTTCGCCACGTTGCCCGGCTGGTCCATCCAGTAGGTGGCGAACCGCACCTTGAGGCCGGAATCGCCCGCCGCCTTCATGAGGAGCAGGAGATCGCTGCTCCAGTTGCCGGTGATCACGGTGTCCGGGCCGGCTTCCTTGATCTTGGCCACGTAGGGGGCGAAATCCTGGATCTTGTTGACGTCGTGGATCACGTCGCCCACCACGGTGTAGCCGCCGAACGTGGAGTATTCCTTCACGAGCCGCTGCACGTCGTGGCCCCAGCTGTAGTTCTGGCCGATCACGTAGACCTTCTTGCCGAGGGCGTTGGCGTCCTTCATCGCGGTCAGCAGCGCGCGCAGCCGGATCTCCGCGTTGCCGTTCCACCGGAAGTGGTAGAAGTGGCAGCGGGAGCCGGTGAACTCCATCGCCTCCGCGCCCACGTTGAAGTAGATGATCTCCTTGCCCGGGTTGCGGAGGTTGTGCTTGCGCACGTCGTCGGTGATCTGCCCGCCGATCGCGGAGGAGGCGCCCTGGATGATGATGTGGGCGCCGTCGTTGATGGCCGCCTTCACCTTGTCGGCCGCTTCGGAGGGACCGCCCTGGTTGTCGTACTCCAGGACCTTGATGCCGTCCGGCCACGCCTTCTCGGTGTTCAGCTTGATGAGCCCGTAGTTGATCGCGGTCAGGAACATCTTGCCGACCGCGGCCTGCCCGCCCGACAGCGTCTCGATGATGGCGATCTTGACCGGCTCCGCCTCCGCCGTCCCCGTCGCCAAGCACCCCGCTCCGGCCAGCGCCACTGCCGCCCAGAAGTTTCTCATGCGCCCTCCCCCTCGATCGACGACGTTGTGTACCCGCTTCGCGAGGGAGGACTCGGTGCGCCCCTGCCCGCCAGAGCCAGCGATCGCCCGCGCGCGCAGCATCATGCTCCGGGGGGTGGCGCATCGTCAAGGAGGGGATCGCGAGGCCGGGTCGGGATCCCCGACGCCGGCCTGCTCGGA
>DATFUK010000311.1:0-9024 GCA_035260865.1 Candidatus Methylomirabilota bacterium
CCGTGCTCGCGCGGCCAGCCCATGCTGAGCCAGCCCCGCTCGCCGAGCGCGCGGGTGAAGGCACGCGAGTGCGCCCCGGAGCCGTACCCCGCGTCGGTGCCGTCCTCGGGGAACGTGTCGGGCGGGTGCGCGCGGAGGAACGCGCGGACTTCGTCGGCGAAGGCCTGCTCGGCGTCGGAGAGCCCGAAGTCCATGCGGGGCCGTGCTCAGGAAGGCAGCATTCTTGTATCCGCTCGGCTCGCCTGCGGCTGCACCTCACCCATCCTAACGCCTCCGCGCCAGCTCCGCGAAGGGGCCCGAGATCCGCACGATCTGATTGAGCTGGAATACCCCGGTGCGGATGACCGAGACGAGGAGATCGCCGGCGAGGCCGGCGGCGCGGGTCTCGGCGGTATCGGGCACGCAGACGAGCCCCCGCGGCGCGTCGCCGTCGGTGAAGCGCGCGAGGCTCAGCCGGTTGCCGTCGGCGCTGACGCCGAAGATCTCGTTGGCCTGGCGGTCGGTCACGAAGACGGAGCCGCCCGGGCCCGGGGTCAGGCCCTGCGACACCGGGCCCTCCAGCATGAGCCGCCGCTCTCCCCCCGGGGCCACCCGCCAGAGCTCTCCGGGGCCGGCCTGCCACGGCGCCTCCGCGCTCCCGTCGGCGCCGACCCAGAGGTGGTCGGCGTCGTCCACCGCGAGCGTGCGCGGCCGCAGGACGCGCAGGTAGCTCGGATCCAGCACGCGCCCGGTCGGATCGAAGCGCACGACCACCCCGCGCTCACGATCGGCCACGTAGACATTGCCGGCCGAGTCCACGCCGACCCCCTCCGGCTGGACCAGGAGCGGCGGCGTGCCGGGATCCGGCGCCCCCCCGGCGAGGAAGGCGATCCGGCCGTCGATCAGGCGGTACAGCACGCCCACGCGGCGGTCGCGATCGAACGTGGTGACGAACAGCTCGCGCCCGCCCCGGCCGCCGCTCACCTGGGCGTTGTTCAGCGGCGGACCGTGGAAGAAGCGCGGCTCGGTGCCGGTGGTGAGCTGCGCGCCGCCCGGCTTGATCCGGTAGATGGACGTGAGGTAGTCGAACTCGCCGCCGCTGTACCGCCGGCCGCTCCGCGCCAGATAGAGCGCGCCGCTGTGATCCACCGCCAGGGTGGGGGTGGTGGGGATTCCGCGGCCGCGAAACTCGGTGGAGCCCCCGAAGCCCTCCCCGGTGACGTAGATCCGGGCGGTGAAGCCGGGGGGCAGGACGATCTCGGCCCGGGCGGCCACGGGAAGGAGCGCGAGCGCCGCGAGGGGCAGCGCCGCTCCGAGATGTCGTCGTGCCCGCTTCGCGGTCATCGAGCCCGCATGATAGCCTCTCGCGAGCGTCCCCTTCAACCGTTTCAGGGTCGGGGCGCCCGCGCCTGCGCGAGCGCGGCGACGAACGCTAGGGCCGGACCTCGCGGGCGAGGTACTCGATCGCCGCCTGCACGCCCCCGGACCCATGCGGGATGCCGAGCGCCGCGAGCCCCATCTCGATGGCGCCCAGGACGCCGAACAGCATGGGCGCGTTGATGTGGCCCATGTGGGCGATGCGGAAGGCCTTGCCCGAGAGCTCGCCGATGCCCACGCCCACCACCACCCCGCAGTGCGCGCGGCAGTAGTCGAGCAGCGGCTTCGGATCGCGGCCGGGCATGAGGACGGTGGTGACCGAGTTGCTGCGCTCCGCCGGCTCGGTGATGTTGAGGGCCAGCGCGCCGCCTTCCGCCCACTTGCCGACGGCCCGTCGCGTGGCTTCCGCGAGGAGCGCGTGGCGGTGGGCCGCCCGGTCCAGCCCCTCGGCGAGGAGCATGTCCATCGCCTTGCGCAGGGCGAAGAGCAGGTGCTGCGGCGGGGTGCCGCCGTACTTCTGGTAGTGCACCTCGCCCATGCGGAACGTCCAGTCCCAGTAGCGCGTGCGCAGGTCGGATTTCTGGTGCGTGGCCAGCGCCCGCTCGTTCGCCGCGACGAAGGCCAGGCCGGGCGGGGTCATCAGCCCCTTCTGGGAGCCCGACATGGCGACGTCCACCTTCCAGCCGTCCATGTCGAACGGCATGCACCCCAGCGCGGCGACGCAGTCGACCATCAGCAGGGCCGGATGGCTGGCCGAGTCGATCGCCCGGCGGATGGCCGCGATGTCGTTGACGACCGACGAGGCGGTGTCGATCTGCACGACGAGGATCGCCTTGATCTCGTGGGCGGTGTCGGCGGCCAGACGCTGGGCCACCGCGGCCGGATCCACCGCGCGCCGCCAATCGCCCTTCAGCACCTCGACCTTGATGCCCATCATCCGCGCCATGTCGCCCCAGCCGACCGCGAACACGCCGGACTCGAGCACCAGCACCGTCTCTCCGCGCGACAGGACATTGCTGACCGCCGCCTCCCACCCGCCGTGGCCGTTGGCCGCGTAGATGAAGGTCCGCCCGGACGTGCGGAAGAGCTTGGGCAGGTCCTCGAGCAGGGTGCGGGTCAGCTCGACCATGTCGCCCGAGTAGATGTCGATCGCCGGGCGATGCATCGCCTGGAGCACGGCGTCCGGGATATTGGTGGGACCGGGGATGCTGAGGAACTGTCGACCGTTGGCGACTGTCATGGGGCCTCGCTGCCCGACGAGAGATGATCGAACGTACCTGTATCCTAACACGCGCGCTACACGCGCTCGATCCGGGCGCTCCCGAAGATCCCGTGGGGCCGGAGGAACAGCACCGCGAGCAGGAGGAGGTAGGGCAGCACGCTGCTGAAGCCCGCGCCCAGCAGGGGATCGAGGTAGCCGGCGGCCAGGCTCTCCAGCACGCCGATGAGCGCGGCGCCGACCATGGTGCCGGGCGCGCTGTCGAGGCCCCCGATCACGAGGATCGGGAACACCTTGAGCCCGACGATGAGCACGCTCGGGCCGCCTCCCGCGCTGAACGTCCACAGGACGCCGGTGACGACGGACAGGGCGCCGGCCATCGCCCACGTGATCGCGAGATGGCCGGGTACGTCGATCCCCACCGCGAGCGCGACCTGCTGGTCGTCCGCGATGGCCCGGAGGGCCAGTCCGGTTCGCGTGAATCGAAAGAACGCGCCGACGCCTGCCATGCACAGCACCGCGCCGACGGCCGCGAGCACCTTCTCGGCCGCGATCAGCACCCCGAGCACGTCGAACGGATCCGGCGGGAGCGGCAGGGGGATGCTTCCCGGGACCGCGCCGAGCACGAGCGGGACCGTCCCGCGGATCAGGGCTCCCAGCCCGAGGGTGACCATGATGGAGGCGATCAGCGGCCGGCCGAGCAGGTGTCGCAGGACCAGTCGGTTGAAGCCGACACCGATCGCGGCCATCGTCGCGCCCGCCCCCGCGAGGCCGAGTCCCATCGCGTGGATCCCGGCCGCGACGAGCCGGGAGCCCAGCACCGCCAGCTCCCCCAGCGCGAAGTTGATCGTGCCGGACGCCTTGTACACCACGACGAAGGCGAGCGCGAGGAGAGCGTAGATGGCGCCCGCGAGCAGACCGTTCACGAGCAGGGCCGCGAAGAACCGCACGCGGTCAGGCGTCGCGGGCGGGCCCGGTCGCCTTCAGCGAGAACATGAGCGGCAGGCTGCCGCGGCCCTGCGGCAGGCGCGGGTCGGCCGGCAGGCGCCACCAGCCGTCGGCGCCCCGCTCCATCCACGGGAAGAACCGCCACGCGAGGAAGGGGTACTCCTCGAAGGCCTCGATGCGGAGCCCGGCGCGGGCGAGCGCGTTGATGAGATCCGAGACCGTGTGCAGCCAGATGTGCTCGACGCTCGTGATCGGCTCCTCCGGCGTGCTGTAGCAGCCCGGGTACTCCTCGCGGATGGGCTCCGGTCCGTGGAAGTACGGGTAGAGGAGCCGCAGGGCCGGCTCGGTCACACGATCGTCGAAGATGTGGAGCAGGGGATGCGCCTCGACGATGTAGAAGACGCCGCCCGGCGCCAGGAAGTGGGCGATCACCTGGGCCCAGCGGTCCAGGTCGGGCAGCCACCCCAGCACGCCGTGCGAGGTGAAGACGACGTCGAAGCGGCCGGTGAGGTGCCGGGGCAGGTCGTAGACGTCGCTCGGCACGAAGGTGGCGGGCACCCCCATCCGGGCCGCGAGCGCCCGCGCGGCGGTCACCGCTTCCTCGGAGAAGTCCACGCCGGTGACCGTCGCGCCGTGCCCGGCCCAGCGGATGGTGTCCATCCCGAAGTGGCACTGGAGATGGAGCAGCGACGTACCCCGGACGTCGCCCGGCCCGGCGCGGTCGATGGGGCGGAGGTCGCGGTCGCGGCCCGCCGCGAACGCCTCGACGTCGTACATCTCGGACCGGAGGTTGATCCGCGTCCAGGCGTTCCAGAGCGCGCGGTTGGCCTCGCGGTACTCGTCCACGGCTCTACGGGTCCAGCCGGTAGACCCGGCGGGCGGTGCCGCTGAACATGGCCTGCTTCTCGGCCGCGGAGGCGGCGCCCGCGATCCGCTTGAGCGCGTTCCAGAGCCCCGCCCAGCCGATGCCCATCTTGTCCACCGGGAAATTGCTCTCGAAGAGACAGCGATTCGCGCCGAAGAGCTCGACGCACGTCTCCATGTACGGGCGCCACAGCGCGGCCAGCTCGGTGGACGTGGGCGGCTTCGGCTGGGTGCGGTAGTCGCAGGCGGCCAGGCGCATCATCATGCCGCCGAGCTTCACGATCACGTTGGGGCAGCGCGCGAGCTCGGTCACCTGGGGCTTCCACGCCGCGAACACTTCCTTCTGCTTGCCCGCGTAGGGGCCGTAGCCGAGCACGCCGCCCACGTGGCCGAGGATGATGGTGGTGTCCGGGAACGCGCGGGCCAGGTCCACCACGTCCGCGAGCTGCGGATGGAACACCCAGGCGTCGAGCGAGAGCCCGAGGCGGGTGAGCACGGCGAGGCCCGCGCGGAAGTCCGGTTGCCGGTAGACGTGCGGCCGGTTGGCCACCGCGCTGTTGCCGATGATGTCGCTCGCGTCCCACGCCGCCGAGTGCCGCACCCCGCGGAAGCGCCCGCCGCCGGCGCGCAGGTGCGCCTGCAGCACCGGCTCCACGCGGGCGCCGAGGGTGAGATCGGCGAAGCCCACGATGCCCGCCGCGACCCGGGTGTGGCCGTACATGCCGCTCGCGCTCATCGCGGCCTGTCCGGCCACGAACTCGGTCTCGCCCACCGGGCGCATCTCCGCGGGCCCGCTCGCGCGGTACATCGAGTGGCACTCGAGGAACACGGTCGCCACCAGGTTGTGGCCGGTCGCCGCGTCGGCGAGGAACTCGGGCAAGAGGTAGCGGTGGCCCTCGCGGTCCCACAGGTGGTGATGCGTGTCGACGATCGGCAGCTCGGGCTCGAGGATGGGCTCGGGCGGCTGCTTGGCCAGCCAGGCCTCGTCCGGATGGTGGATTCTCCCGAACTGGGTCGGACGCGCGGAGGCGCTCATGCGGAAGCTCCCAGGGAGCGCAGCAGGGTCTCGCTCTCCCGATCGGCGGGGAAGAAGCACTCCACGCGCAGCTCGTGCAGCGTGATGTCGTAGGGGACGCCGAGCGTGGTCAGGGTGGAGAAGAACGTGAGGTGCGTCTTGCCCCGACGCAGCTCCACGCCCAGGAACGGCACCGGGGCGGCGTCGAGGTCGAGCGTGCGCCACTTCCGCGGGACGTCCGGGTAGGAGAGCAGCTCCTCGAGCAGCCGGCTCGTCTCGGCGTCGCCGATGCCGCGAGCCAGGTCGCGATGCAGCCACTGGATGAGCCCGGCCGCGGTGGCTTCCCAGTTGACGATGAACGGGCGCATGCCGCGCGGATGGTAGAAGAGACGCATCGCATTCGGCGGGCCGCCGACCGCCGCCACCGCGTCGGGGTCGAGGATCAGGCTCATCAGGCGCCGGGCCCCCGCGTTCGTCATCAGGATGTTCCAGTGGCCGTCGATGACCAGGCCGGGGTAGGGCTCCTGCTGGCGCATCATGAAATCGAGCGCGCGGCGAACGTCGGCCATCTCGGGCGCCTCGAGGCCGGTTTCCCGGTAGACCGGCGCGTACCCGGCGGCGGTGAGCAGGTCGTTGCGGCCGCGCGGCGGGACCTCGAGCACGCGGCTCAGCAGCAGGACCATGTCGCGGCTCGGCTGGGCGCGGCCCGTCTCGATGAAGCTGAGATGGCGCGAGGAGATCTCCGCGTCGACCGCGAGGGCGAGCTGGCTCAGGCGCCGCCGCTCTCGCCACTGCTTGAGCAGGCGGCCGAACGTGCCGGACGTCCGGCCCGCGGCCGGGTGGGCTCTGGTGCGGATGTTGGACGTGGCCATGGCGGCAGTATACGCAGGCCGGGACCGAGCGCCATTACCTGCGAGGTAATTGAACTGGCTCTCGCTTTCGGTGACGATGACGGCCGGAGGGCACCCATGGACATCGATCCCACCCCGTTCAACGAGCGGATGGCCGGAACCCTGAGCACCCTGCTGGGGCTGCGCATCGTGGAGGCGAGCCCCGAGCGCGTGGTGGCGGAGCTGACGATCCGGGACGAGCTGCGCACGGTCGGAGGCGCGCTGCACGGCGGCACCCTGATGGCGCTGGCCGACACGGTCGGCGCGGCGGCCACGATCGTGAACCTGCCGCCGGGCGCGGGCACGACCACGCTCGAGTCGAAGACCAATTTCTTCGCGGCCGGGAGCGAAGGCGTGGTGCGCGCGGAGGCCACCCCGCTGCACCGGGGCAAGCGCACCCAGGTGTGGCAGACCCGCGTCACCGACGAATCCGGCCGGCTCCTCTCGCTCACTACCCAGACCCAGATGGTGCTGATGTGAAGATCGTCTTTGCGGGGGTCTTCGCGGGCCACGTGGCCGACCGGGTGCGGACGCGCCTGCGCATCCCGTGCGAGGTGACGCTGGCCGACGAGCGCGACATCGTCGCGCGGCTCGCCGACGTGGACGTGCTGGTGAGCATGGCCTTCACCCGCGAGATGGCCGCGGCCGCCCCACGCCTGCGTCTGGTGCAGGTGCCGGGCGCGGGCCTCGATCGCATCGACCGGAGCGCGCTCGCCCCGGGCACCGCGCTGGCCAACGCCTATGGCCACGACGTCGGCATCGCGGAGTACGTGATCGGCGCGATGCTCGCGATCAGCCGGAGCTTCTGCCGGATCGACGCCGACCTGCGCCGCGGCCGGTGGGACAGCGTGTGGTCGGGCGCGGCGGTGCCGCTCTGGCCGGAGCTGGCCGGCAAGACGCTGGGCATCCTCGGCTACGGTCGCATCGGGCAGGCGGTCGCGCGGCGGGCGCTCGCCTTCGACATGGAGGTGCTGGCGATCCGGCGCGACGCCACGCGGCCCGATCCTCACGGCCTCGCGTTCCTCCGCGGCCCGGCGGCGCTCGACGAGGTGCTCGCGCGCGCCGACTACGTGGCGATCACGCTCGCGCTCACCCCGGACACGCGCGGACTCATCGGGACGCGGGAGCTCGCGCGGATGAAGGCCACCGCGGTGCTGATCAACGTGGCGCGGGGCGAGGTGGTGGACGAGGACGCCCTCTACGACGCGCTCCATCGCGGCACCATCGCGGGGGCCGCGCTCGACGTCTGGTATAGCTACCCGACCGGCGACGCGCCGACCCATCCGGGCCACCGCCCGTTCCACGCGCTCCCCAACGTGCTGATGACCCCGCACGTGTCGGGATGGACAGAGGGCATGATGGACGCGCGGGCCGGCGTGATCGCCGAGAACATCCACCGCGCGGCACGCGGCGAGGCGCCTCTGAACCACATCCGGTAACCCGGACCCGGAACTTCTTACCGCTCGATCCGCCCCACTCGTCGCGAACCACGGAGCCGCGCGCACTTGGCGGGCGGCATGCGCCTTGCGTCACTCAAAGGTCGGAGGTCCTTTCATGACCGCGACGCGGAAGGTGCGAGTCAATCTCGCGAACGAGCAGGAGCTTCTCGAGCTGCCCGGACTGGGCGCGGCGGGGGCCGCGGCGATCGTGCGGTTCCGGTCCGAGCACGGCCCCATCACGGATGCCCGCCAGCTCAGCGCGATCCTGCGCGGCCACCCGAACGTGGACGCGGTGAAGGAGAGCGCCGACTTCGCGCCGGCGGAGGCCACCGCGCCCGAGGCGCCCGGCGCGTAAGCCCGGCTCAGGCTTCGCCGAGCAGGCGCGCGACCGCGCGCCGCAGCTCCGGCACGTCGAACGGCTTCGCGACCACCGGGGTGCCCGCCTCGCGCAGGAACGGCACGAACTCGGCCGCGTTGGTGAAGCCCGACATGAAGAGGAGGGCGGGCCGCGGGGCGGGCTGCTCCTGGATCGCCCGGTAGATCTGGACCCCGTCGACCTCGGGCATCCGGAGGTCGGACACGACCAGATCGTAGGAATGCGCGGCGAGACGATCGAGGGCCGCGCGCCCGCCATCGGCCCCGTCGATCTGTCGGTCGGGGGCCGCCAGCAGCACCTCGACCAGCTCGCGCACGTCGGGCTCGTCGTCCACGACGAGAATGCGGGCCATGGGAAGAGGATGCTACCATGACCGCCGGTGACGACCAGGATCAATCGTGCCGCGATCGAGCGAACGCATGGCTTGATCGCGCCCTACATCCGCGTGACGCCGGTGGTGGAGACGAGCGGGGCCGACTTCGGCCTGGCCGCCGTTCCGCTCGTCTTCAAGCTCGAGCTCTTCCAGCACGCGGGCTCCTTCAAGACCCGCGGCGCCTTCACCAACCTGCTCACCCGGACGATCCCGGCCACCGGGGTGGTGGCGGCCTCCGGCGGCAATCACGGCGCCGCGGTGGCCTACGCGGCGATGCGTCTCGGCGTGAAGGCGCGCATCTTCGTGCCCACCGTGTCCTCGCCCGCCAAGATCGCGCGCATCCAGAGCTACGGGGCCGACCTCGTGGTGACCGGCGATCGCTATGCCGACGCGCTCGCGGCGAGCCAGGAGTGGACCGCCGGGTCGGGCGCGCTGCCCGTGCACGCCTTCGATCAGGAGGAGACCTTGCTCGGCCAGGGCACGCTCGCGCTGGAGCTCGGCCGCCAGGCGCCGGAGCTGGACACCCTGCTGGTCTCGGTGGGCG
>DATFUK010000312.1:0-4176 GCA_035260865.1 Candidatus Methylomirabilota bacterium
TCGAAGCCGCCGGGATTCCGGAAGCCGACGGGCGGATGGAGCCGCGCGTCCACGAGCACGCGCTGGGTCTCACCGAGCGGGAGCGCGAGCTCGCCGTAGACCGTGAGCTGGACGCGGCCCGTCGCGGGCAGCCGCTCGGGACCCGCGTGCAGCGCCTCCACGTCGAGCAGGAGTCGCGTGCGATCCGCCGTCCAGCGGACCGGCTCCTCTGCGAGTCGACCCTCGAGCGCCTGCGTGCCGACGAGGACGCGGCGGGCCAGGTGATCGTCAGGCACCGGCGCCCCCGCCGCGCGCAGCGCGCCCAGCAGGGCCACACCGGCCAGGACCAGGACCAGCGCGGCCCGCGGATGCCGCCGGCTCGCGAGCGCGGCGACCGGCAGGACGACGGCAGCGGCCGCGAGCAGATGCGGCGTGGGAAGGACGAGCCACGCGGCCGCGCCGATGCCCGCGGTGAAGGCCGCGGCGGGCGGAAGGAGCGGCGCGGTCTCGAGCCGCCCCTCAATCACTCACGGTGACGAAGCGCCGGATGGCCGCGAGCTTCTTGGGGCCCATGCCCAGGACATAGCGGAGCGCCTCGGGCGAGTCGAAGCGCCCGCGCCGCTCGCGCTCCTCGACGATGCGCTGGGCGAGGCCCGGCCCCACGCCGGGGAGCGCGGCCAGCTCCGCGGCGGCGGCGCGATTGACGTCGAGCGGCTTGATCGGCGCCGGATCCGGCGCCGGCGCCGCGGGCGGGGTCACGCGCGCGGGGGCGGGTCGAGCCGTCGGCGCCGGGGGCGTCTCACCCACGAGCGGCGTGGGTGGCTCGTCGCGATCGAATCGCTCGAGTCGCAGCGCCGCGTCGGGGAAGCCGGCGCGCCATTCGCGCACGCCCAGTCCCACGAGCAGGGTGAGGGCCAGCAGGATCAGGAGCCGGAGCTGCGGGAGGGAGTAGAGCACGGCTCCACCATCCCACGACGATCCCGGGCTCGACCAGAGTGCCAATCGGGATACGCCCGCGAGGGACCGCCCCGCCCGGCCGGCCTGCTCGCCCGATTCTCGCTGTTCCTCTTCTTCCGATCCCGGGCCCTAGGCCGGCGACCCGGAGGCGTCAGACCAGGCCGAAGCCGTGGCTCCGGATGAACGGGCCGAAGTTGTGGCGCTCCGGCACCGAGTACTGGCGCGCCTTGTCCTCCGACCAGCCGTAGGGCTCCGAGTAGCCGAAGCGCTCCACGAAGCGCTGGTTCTCCTTCGGGGTGGCGTGGCGGGCCTCGCGGCGAACGTCGTAGGCCGCGAGCTGCGCGGGCAGATCCGCGTCGTCGTAGCGGTCGGTGTGGACGGTCACCGCCGGGGGCAACCGCATGCTGGTCCAGCCGGCCTGCAGGGGATAGCCCACGCAGAGGCCGGCCACCGGGAACACGCCGGGCGGCAGCTCGAGCAGCGCGGCGACCTTCTCGACGTGGTTGCGCACCACGCTGATCGGGCAGCAGCCGAGGCCGAGCGCTTCCGCCGCGGTGATGAAGGCCTGCAGCACCAGCCCCGCGTCCACCGCCGCGTTCATGAACATGTCGAGCGTGTCGTTGGGGAAGGGGCGCGCGCGCAGCTCGCTCACCCGGCGCATGCGGCGGTGGTCGCCGCAGAACACCATGAAGAGCGGGGCCTGCGCGATCCACGGCATGTCGGGGATCCAGCCGCCGATCGCGGCCTGCTTGACGCGGTCGCGTACCAGCACGATGCCGACCTGCTGCAGATCGGACTTCGACGGCGCGGAGAGCGCGGCGGCCAGGGCCATCTCGAGCACGTCGTCCGGGATCGGGTCGGGCTTGTAACGCCGCTGCGTCCGATGGGAGAGCAGCAGGGCGAGCGCCCCGTCCGCGGGGCGCTCCCGCCCGGCCAGGGTGGGCAGCCCGAAGCGCTCCTGGATCAGGTCCGCGATCGTCCGGCTCACGGGGTGAGCGCCGCGCGGGTGATCGTCGTGGTTTCCCGGTTGTGCCACTCCGAGGCCGCGAAGGCCTCGTTGATGCGCTCGAGTGGGTAGGTGTGCGAGAGGATCCGATTCCACGGCCGGCTCTCGCGTGTGCGCACCAGGAAGTCGAGCGCGCGTGGGATCACCCACGGGTCGTACTGGATCACCCCCACGATCTTCTTCGAGCCCCAGACGAGGAGCGCGGGCTCCAGCTCGACCTTGGCCCCGCGGCTGATCGTGCCGATCTCCAGGTAGGTTCCCCCGGAGCGGAGCATCTCGATGCCCTCGGGGATCACCCCCGGGAAGCCCACCAGGTCGCACGCCACGTCCGCGCCCACCCCGCCGGTCCACTGTCGCACCAGCTTCACGCGCTCGCGCCGGTCGGTCACCTCTTTCACGTTGATCGTGTGGTCCGCCCCGAAGGCCCGGGCCAGCTCGAGGCGGCCGGGGATCTGGTCCACCACGATCACGGTCTGCGCGCCCATGTCCTTGGCCACCGCGGCGGCCTGGATGCCGAGGCCGCCCGCGCCCTGGATCACCACCGAGTCGCCTTGCCGGAGCCCGACCACGTGCAGGCCGTAGAAGACCTGGGAGAGCGCGCAGTTCACGCCGGCGACCGCCTCGTCGGAGAGGGAATCCGGCACCGCGAAGATCTGACCGCGCGGCCGCAGGTAGTAGTGGTCGGCGAAGGCGCCGTGCAGGTGCGGGAACGCGCTCGGGCCGAGCGGCCGCTCGAGCTTGTTCGGGCAGGCCGCGGACTCCTGGTGCAGGCACGCATAGCAGCGTCCGCACGGGTAGAAGTAGGTGTAGGCGACGCGATCGCCTTCCTTGAGCGGGCGGCCGAGCGAGTCGGTCTTGACCTTCGCGCCGAGCCGGGCCACCCGCCCGGTCATCTCGTGGCCGAAGATCCAGCCGTCGTCGGGCAGGCGCAGGGGCGCGTCGCCGCGCCAGAAGTGCAGATCGGAGCCGCAGATGTTGGCGTGGGACACCCGGATCAGCACGCCCTCCGGCTCGACCTCGGGGATCGGCACCGGGCGGATCTCGAAGGGCTTGCCGGGCCCGAAGAACACGGCGGCGCGCGCGGTCTCGGCCATGGTCACACTCCCCGCTCGGCGCCGAGCGCGAACACGTCGTGGAGCGCGCGCACCGCCAGCTCGGTGTACTTGTCCTCGATGACGCAGGAGACCGCGATCTCGGAGGTGGAGATCATCTGGATGTTGATGCCCTCGGCGGACAGGGTCTCGAACATGCGGCCCGCCACGCCCGCGTGGCTGCGCATGCCCACCCCCACCACCGAGACCTTGGCCACCCGGTCGTCCGCGGTCACGCCCTCGGCCCCGATCTCGCGGGCCAGCCCGGCCAGCACCGTCTCCGCGCGGGTGCGGTCGGCCCGCGGCAGGGTGAACGAGATGTCGGTCAGCCCGTCGCGGCTGATGTTCTGCACGATCATGTCCACCACGATGTTCTGGGCCCCGAGGCCGCCGAACACCCGGGAGGCGATGCCCGGCCGGTCGGGCACGCGCAGGATCGAGACCTTGGCCTGCCCTCGATCGTGTGTGATGCCGGTCACCACCACGTCTTCCATGCTGTGATCCTCCCTGGTCACCAGCGTGCCCGGATCCGGCTTGAAGGTGGAGCGCACGTGGACCGGCACGTTGTACTTCTTGGCGAACTCGACGGAGCGGGACTGGAGCACCTTGGCCCCGAGCGCGGCCATCTCGAGCATCTCGTCGTAGGAGATGCGGGGGAGCTTGCGCGCGTCGGGCACCACGTTGGGGTCGGCGGTGTAGACGCCGTCCACGTCGGTGAAGATCTCGCACACGTCCGCCTTGAGCGCGGCGGCGAGCGCCACCCCGGTGAGGTCGGAACCGCCGCGGCCGAGAGTGGTGATGTCGCCCCCCTCGGTGGTGCCCTGGAAGCCCGCGATCACCGCGACCTTGCCCGCGTCGAGGGCGGCGTGGATACGCTCGGCGGTGATGCGCTTGATGCGGGCGCGCGTGTGGCCCGCGTCGGTGACCATGCCGATCTGCGGGCCGGTGAACGAGCAGGCGGGATGGCCGAGGGACTGGAGCGCGATCGCGAGCAGCCCGATCGTGACCTGCTCGCCGGTGGAGAGGAGTACGTCCATCTCACGCGGATCCGGCGTGCTGGTGATCGCGGCGGCCAGGGCGAGGAGCCCGTCGGTGGTCTTGCCCATCGCGGAGACCACGACGACCACGCGATGCCCGAGGCGG
>DATFUK010000313.1:0-7032 GCA_035260865.1 Candidatus Methylomirabilota bacterium
TGGGAGGCGCGGGTCAGCGTCCCGCCGCGCTTGGGCGGCTTGGGACTGACCGGGATCCAGTCGGGGTACGACGTCCCCGCCTGGGCGGAGGCGCGCCGTCGGCCGGGGCCGGCGACGAGGGCGGTGGCCCCCAGACCGGTCCATCCAGCACGCGCGAGGAATGTACGGCGGGTGAGCCGGCTGAGCGGGCGGAAGCGATCGATGGCCATCGCGGCTCTCCTTCTCACGCCTTCGTGAAGGAAAGGACCCCTGGCGGACTCGGGCCGATGCGTCATTACACCGGCGCGAAGTGCGGGGACTATGACCCAGCCGCGACGGCAAAGTCAAGCAAGGAGCGGGATAGAATGGCGGCATGAGAGGATGCGTCCTGGGAGTTTTGGCCGTGCTCTCCCTGGTCGCGGCCTCGGCCGGCGCCGAAACGCTCGGTGACATCGCGCGGGCGCGAGGAGTCTCGCCGCCCGACGGACTGGGGACGGCCGCCCCGCATCTCCAGACCTACCACGTGCTCGACGATGCGCGGGACCTGCTCGTGGTCTACGTGGTCGGCGAGCGCGACGCCGCGACGCTCCACGCCGCGCGCTGGCAGAGGGCGGCGCGCCAGTGGACGGCCGCGCCCCTCGACTGGCACGTGGCGGCGGGCGGGCCACGGGCGCTCGCGGTCGAGCACTGTCGCTCCGGTCTGGCGATCGATCGCTCCCCGGGCGGCTTTGTCGTCCGGGCCCACATCAATCCCTCGGCCGAATGCACCATCGTCCTCGCGCCCGATCTCACGGTCCGGGCCGTCCTGGCCGGCTGGCCGGTGGTGACTCTCGCCGACGGCCGGATCGTCTATCAGCGGAACCAGGTGCACTTCGCGGCGGTGCATCCGGTGGCCCTCGCGCTGTTCGATCCACGGCGGCCGGCCGAGCTCGCGCTCTACCCGCGCAAGCCGTACGGCCCGACACGCACCGCGCACATCGCCCGGATGCACGCGGTCTACACTCCCGTCTGGTGCTCGGCCCACAATCACCCGTGCGATCCCGACATGTTCGACGAGCGCATGAACAGTGACGTCGTCAGCGATCCCGCCGGCGACGCGCTCGCCTTCGTGGTGGCCTGGGACAACACCGCAGGCTGGAGCGACGCCGACCGCTGGGGGCGACTCGAGCCGTTCCGCGAGGTCCGCGCCGCGCTCGCGCGCTGGGGTGGGCAGGGCGCCCCGCCGGCGACGGGGTACCGCGACCTGGCCGCCGGCCTATCCCGCGCGCGGAATCTGAAGTCGGAGGCTCACATCGCGGCCGCGATGGCCGGTGAACCGATCCTCGGACCGCTCCTCGCCGGGGCGCTGGCGGACCGGCCCGCGGCCGGCCAGGACGAGCGGAGCTGGCTGGTCGCGCTCGACGCGCGCTGGGCCGAGGCGAAGACGTGGCGGCGACTCGCGCGCGCCATCGCCACTCCGGAGGAGCTCACCGAGGTCGTCTACGTCTATTCCGGGCTCGGGCGCCCCGACACGCTTCGCTCCCGCGAAGTGCTCAGGAGCGATTTCGAATCCCGCTTCGGCCCGGGGGCGCCGCGTCGTGCGCTCGAGCCGGACATCCTGCGACAGATCTTCCCCCCGGCCGGTGGCGGCCGATGAGGCGGACGCCGGGGTTCGCCATCTTCCCCTGCGCGGTGGCCCTGGTGCTGGCCGCGGCCGCGCCGACCCCGGCCGCGCAGATCATGGGGCTCGGGGCGAACGCGGTGATGGAGAGCCGGCGCGGCGACTGTCACGCGCTGAGCCTGGTCGCGCTGGACGAGCGAAAGCGCCCGGTCATCCGGGGCCGCGTTTGCCTGCGGAAGAGCGCCGCGCTCCACTACCTGACTCGCCGCGGGGACCAGGTCGTCGCGGTCCTGTGGAACCAGGTCGAGATCTACTCCTTCGCCGATCCTCGGCGGCCGGCGCTGGTCCGGTCGATCGCCCTCGACGAGACCCATCCGAGCTGGGGCGGGGGCGGCCCCGTGCACGAGCCGGATCGGCTCCTGATCCTGGGCACCACGGTCTCGGCCGCGCTGACCACCACGGGGCCACCGGCCGACTGGACCGTCCGGAACCTCGAGCCCACGGATGAATTGCGGCGCCGCTCCGAAGGGCTATACGATCAGCGGGCCCGCGAGCAAGGCCAGGGCGCGGTCCGGATCGAGGGCGGGGTATTCGAGGTCTTCTGGACCGAGAAGCGGACCGGGCCGGGAGCGATCGAGCACCGCCAGCATCTGCGGGTGGTGGAATCCGGCGCGACGCTTCCCATCGACACGTGGCTCGAGACGATCGACTGACCGAGGGAGGACCGGATGGACTTCGGGCTCTTCTACCTGATGCAGCGCGACGAGGAGTGGACCGAGCAGTCGGTCTACGATTCGGGCCTCCAGCAGATGCTGGCCGCCGAGCCGCTCGGGTACTCCTCGGTCTGGATCGCCGAGCACCACTTCAACGACTACGGTCTCTGCCCGGTCCCGCCGGTGCTCGCCGCGTTCCTGGCCGCCCGCACGCGCGCCCTCCGCCTCGGCATGGGAGTGAGCCTGCTGCCGCTCCATCACCCGGTGGACCTGGCCGAGCAGCTCGCGGTGCTCGACGTGGTGAGCGGCGGCCGGCTCGACGTGGGCATCGGGCGCGGCGGTACCCTCCAGGACTACCAGACCTTCCAGTCCGACCGCGAGGACAGCCGGGCCCGGGTCGAGGAGGGTATCGCCCTGATCCAGAAATCGTGGAGCGGGGAGCCCTTCGACTTCGCGGGTCGCTTCCACTCGGCGGAGCGCCTGCACGTGCGGCCGCGCCCGGTGCAGCGCCCGCATCCGCCGCTCTTCATCGCGGCCAACAGCGAGGACAGCGTGCACTCGGCCGCGCGCCTGGGCCTGCCCACGCTCTCCTCGTTCTTCGTACCGATCGAGGAGCTGCAGCGTCGGCACAAGCTCTATCGGGAGCTCTCCCTCGCGGCGGGGCGGTCGGAGACGGAGATCGCCGCGCTCGAGGACCGCGCGTGGGGGATGCGCGTCGTGCACGTCGCCCCCGATCGCGACGCCGCGCTGCGCGCGGTCGAGGGCCCGTTCATGGGCTACCAGCGCAAGATGTCGGTGCTTCGCTCGGATTCCACCGGAGGCACCGTGCCGAGCTCGTTCAACCGCTCGCTCCTCCGGCTGCGCACCTTCCCGGAGTACCTCGCGGACGGCTGGGCCCTGATCGGCTCACCGGGCGAGGTCCGGGAGGGCCTGCAGCAGTACCTGGAGGCGACCGGCTACCGGCACGTGCTGCTGCTGATGGCGCTGCCGGGCCTGGACACGGAGCTGGCGCTGCGATCGATGCGCCTCTTCGTGGAACAGGTCGCCCCCGCGATGGCGCCCGCGAACCGGCCGGTCGCGACCGGCCGCTGATCCGCGGGCGCCGCCGCCGGGCCTACCCGCCGACCGCGATCCCGCTCCGCTTCGCGGCCGCCGCCTCCGCGCCGTTCGTGCTCGCGCGCCCCCGCGCCGCCGCCGCATCGGCCTTCGCGAAGTCCGCCTCGCCGAGCCCGTAGAGGTGCGCTCCGCCCATCAGGATCTGGGCGGCGGTCTCCCGCGCGCAGCTCTTCAGCACGTTCTCCGACACGTTGGGGAAGTTGGAGTCGAAGTGCGGGTAGTCGGTGGACACGCACATCCGGTCGGCGCCGATCAGGCCGGCGGTCGCCTCGATCTCCGGCTCGCTCCCTTCCACCGCGGCCCAGCAGTTGCGCCGGAAGTACTCCTTCGGGGTCAGGCCGAGGTAGGGGGCGTGCGTGTCGCGGTACTGCGGATAGTCCCACTCGATCCGCGACAGGATGCCGGGCACCCACGAGTTCTGCGCTTCGAGGAATCCGACCCGCAGCTTCGGATGGAACTCGAACACCCCGCCGATGATCATGGCGATCAGGGCCTG
This sequence comes from Candidatus Methylomirabilota bacterium, assembly GCA_035260865.1. Lineage (GTDB taxonomy): Bacteria > Methylomirabilota > Methylomirabilia > Rokubacteriales > CSP1-6 > CAMLFJ01. The sequence continues at coordinate 3,905 of DATFUK010000313.1, forward strand.
CTGCATCTCGATCCAGTGGCTGGCCACGTGGCGGTAGAAGCGGTTCTCCCCGTAGAGCACGTTCATGTGCGAGTTCCACGCTCCGGTTCCCTCGTGGAAGCCCCAGGTGACGCCGAGCTCCTCGTGCAGGGTGTAGAGCGGATCCCAGTAATTCGAGTGCCAGTAGTGGCCGTTGACCAGGTTCGGCCGGATGAACGAGCCCACCGCGCCCAGCTCGCGGACGCACCGGAGAAGCTCCCGGCAGGCCAGGTGCACGTCGTGCACCGGCAGCATCGCCACGAACTTCAGGCGCTCCGGGCTATAGGCGCTGAACTCGTGGATCCAGTTGTTGTAGGCCTGGCAGAGCGCGAGCGAGAGGAGCGGGTCCATGTTGTCGCGCGCGAGCAGGCTCAGGCCGGTGGTCGGGTAGAGGACCGCGATGTCCACGCCCTCGATCGCCATGCCCATCACCTGCGCCTCGGGATCGTAGTTCCGCTCGATCGCGAAGTCGAGCCGGTTCGTCCCCTGCAGCCGCGAGCCGGAGAGCGGCTGCGTGCTGTGCGCGCTCGCGGCCCCGCCGCGGCTGCGCTTGCGGTACTGCTGCAACTCGGCGTCCATCGTGGTGGGCAGCCCGTCGATGACGATCGTGCCGCGCTTGGGCCGCCCGTCGGTCCCGATCGGCAGGATCACCCGGTCGCGGAACTTCGGATCCAGGTACCGCTCGAAGAGATCGGGCGGCTCCATGATGTGCATGTCGGAGTCGACGAAGCGCAGGTTGTCTTTCATGGCGCGGTCCCCCTGTTCCCTCAGACCTTGTCGTAGGCCAGGCGTTTCACCTTGTCCATGTTGCGGCCCTCGATGCGGATCAGGCGGGTCGGCCCGTCCCGGCGCGGCGAGTGCAGGTCGCCCTCGTTGTAGACGTGGGCCATCCCGGGCTTCAGGGGATAGCTGCGGACGTGGCGCACCTTGCCGGGCTTCGCCTCGCTCGCCGGCTCGACGAGGGCCCAGTCGTTCATGAGCGTCTCGCCGCGCGCCTGCCCGTAGATCGCCCAGGTCGGGCCGTGATCGTGGGGGTTGCTCTCGCGCGCGCCCTTGTAGACGTGCGCGAGGATGCAGAAGCCGAGCTGCGGGTCCTCGAAGAGGATCTTGCGCTCCGGTACCTCGTCGCCCAGGTGCTTCGCGACGAAGGCCTCGTCGGTGAGCACCTCCTGGACCAGCGCGCGGACCTTCTCGCGCCCGGCGGGTCCCGGCTCCGCCGCGAGGATGTCGTGCATCTTGGCCGCCAGCTGCTCGAGGGTGTGGCCCATTGAGGTCTCCTTGGCTACAGGGTCTTGAGGAACGCGAGGATCGCGTCGTTGACTTCCTTCGGGCGCTCCTGCTGCGTCCAGTGCCCGCAGCCGGCGAGCATGATCGTCTGCCGCAGTTCGGGGACGAACTTCTTCAGATTCGGCAGGAGCTGGTCCATGCCGCGGAAGTGCACCACCAGGTCCTGGTCGCCCGCGACGTAGAGGGCGGGTACGGTGACCCGCGCGCCCGCGTAGGGGGCCATCAGCTCCCAGTTGCGGTCGATGTTGCGGTACCAGTTGAGCCCGCCGCGAAAGCCTACGCGGGAGAACTCGCCCGCGTAGAAATCCACGTCGGCCTCGGTGAGCCAGGACGGCGGCGCGGCCGGCTCCGCGGTGTGGTTCAGGAAGCCGCCGACGCGGGGCACCATCCCGACCGCGGCGGGATTCCCCAGTCCGGCGCGCGCCTGTTGGCCCTCGCCCGAGCCCGAGAAGAGGAGGCGGCGGATGCTGCTCCGGACGTCCCGCGAGAGCTCCGCCTCCGCCACGCCGGGGGCCTGGAAGTAGAGCTGGTAGAAGATCGCATCGTCGGTCTGGGGCATCACGGTGGTGGGGCGGACCGAGCCGCGCGGCCGGTACGGCACGCTGAGCCCGATCACCGCGCGGAAGCGGTCGGGCCGGAGGAGCGCGGCGTGCCAGGCCACCGGCGCGCCCCAGTCGTGTCCCGCGATCACCGCGGGCCCGCCGCCCAGCGCGTCCACCAGGCCGACCATGTCGCCGACCAGGTGCAGCAGCGTGTACTGGTCGATCTCGGCGGGCTGGTCGGTCTGCCCGTAGCCCCGCATGTCGGGAGCCACCGCGTGGAAGCCCGCGGCGGCCAGCGCCGCGAGCTGGTGGCGCCAGGAGTACCAGGACTCGGGGAATCCGTGGCAGAGGAGGACGAGCGGGCCCTCGCCCTGCTCGGCCACGTGCATCTGGATGCCGTTGCTCTCGACCGTCCGGTGCCGAACCTCGCTCATCGCCCCCTCCGCGGGCCCTATTGTATACTCCGGATTCCATGCCAAGGGTGCGCGAGATCGAGGACGATGGCGGCGACCCGATCCTGAAGGACATCTTCGCCCGGGAGCGGGAGATCTTCGGCGGCCTCCTGAATACGACCAAGGTCTTCGCCCACTGCCCGCCGATCATGCAGGCGGCCAAGCAGCTCGGGGCCTCCATCGAGAAGTCGGGACGGCTGCCCGCCCCGCTGCTGCCCCTGATCTACCTTCGCGTCGCCCTGATCAACGGCTGTCCGTTCTGAATCGACATCAATGCATCCCGGGGGATGCAGGCGGGGGCGGACGAGGAGAAGGTGCGCGAGGTCCCGACCTGGCGGGAGAGCCGGCGCTTCTCGGACGCGGAGCGCGTGGCGTTCGAATACGCGGAGGCCATGACCATCACCGGCCAGCGGGTCGGCGACGAGCTGTTCGCGCGCCTCAAGACCTGCTACGACGACGCCCAGATCGTCGAGCTCACCGCCGCGGTGGCGCTCGAGAACTTCCGCAGCAAGTTCAACGTGCCGCTCGGGATCGAAGCGCAGGGTTTCTGCATCATCAAATAGAACACCGGCTTGGAGCGAACGGGACCTCCTAGGGGTTGACCTCGGGCCCTCCAAGGTCACGGATAGAAGTCCTAGTCGATTCCCTCAGCGCAGGTGTAAGGTCACCCCGCTTGGCCGTCCCTCCGCCCGGTCCCTCCTATACGGGCGGTCAGGCGGGGGTTCCTTGTGGACCGACGCTCCTTCATCGGCACGTTGACTGGCAGCCTCCTCGCCGCGCCGCTCGCCGCCGAGGCGCAGTCGGGGAAGATCCCGCGCCTCTGTTTCCT
>DATFUK010000314.1:0-5140 GCA_035260865.1 Candidatus Methylomirabilota bacterium
GGCCAGGCGGTCATCGAGGACGGGCGGCTCCCCGAGCCGGCGGGAACCCGCGGTCCTGGCCGCTTGCTGCGCGCGTCATGAAGTTCGGGATCTTCTACGAGCATCAGCTCCCGCGGCCCTGGGGCCCGGACAGCGAGTACCGGCTGCTGCAGGATTCGCTCACCCAGATCGAGCTGGCCGATCGCCTCGGCTACGACTACGCCTGGGAGGTCGAGCACCACTTCCTCGAGGAGTACTCGCACTCCTCGGCGCCCGAGGTCTTCCTGGGCGCGGCGACCCAGCGCACGAGCCGCATCCGGCTCGGCCACGGAATCATCCAGCTCCCGACCAATCACCCGATCCGGGTGGCCGAGCGGGTGGCCACGCTCGATCTGCTGAGCGGCGGGCGCGTGGAGCTGGGCCTGGGCGAAGGGCAGGGACCGATCGAGCTGCACCCGTTCGGCCGCCGCGTGCGCGACAAGCGTGAGGTCTGGGAAGAGGCGGTGCGGGTGCTGATCCCGTGCTTCACCCAGGACGCGGTCGAGTTCCACGGCCAGTACTTCGACTTCCCGGCCCGCAACGTCATCCCGAAGCCGCGCCAGAAGCCGCACCCGCCGCTCTGGGTCGCGTGCTCGAACATCGCGACGATCGGCAGCGCGGGGCAGTGGGGGATGGGCGCGCTCGGGTTCCAGTTCGTCTCCCCCGAGGCGGCGCGCGCGTGGGTGAATCGCTACTACACGAGCCTCACCCGCGAGCCGAATCGACTTGCGGACTACCCTGTTAACAGCAACGTTGCGATGGTGAGCGCGTTCATGTGCGCCCCGACCGACGAGGAGGCGCGCGAGAAGGCGGCGGGCTGGACCTTCTTCGTGTTCTGCCTCTCGCACTACGGCCGGCACGGCATGGCCGAGCCCGGCCGGGGCAACATGTGGGAGCTCTACCAGGCGTGGCGGAACACCCCGAAGGCGCGGGAGACGCTCCAGGCCGGGCTCATCGGCTCGCCCGAGACGATCCGCGGCAAGCTCGCCCAGTTCGAGGCCTCCAACGTGGACCAGGTCATCCTGCTCAACCAGACCGGGCGCACGAGCCACGCGGACATCTGCTCGAGCCTCGAGCTCTTCGCGCGCGAGGTGATGCCCGAGTTCCACGCGCGCGAGCCCGAGCACCAGCGCTGGAAGGCCGACGTGCTCGCCGGGAAGATCGCGCTCGAGAACCTCGATACCGACGGCTTCAAGGTCTACGCGCACCAGAACGAGGACATCGTCCGACTCACCCCCGAGCAGCTCAAGCAGAAGATGGCGGCCAAGGAAGCGGAGAAGACCTCATGACCCTGCGCATGCGACAGATCTGCCTGGTGGCCCGCCACCTGGCGCCGGTGGTGGACGAGTTCCACGCGGCGCTCGGCCTCGAGGTCTGCCACCGCGATCCGGGAGTGGGCAAGTACGGGCTCGAGAACGCCCTGTTCCCGATCGGCCACAACTTCCTCGAGGTCGTGGCCCCGGTGCGCGACGGCACGACCGCCGGACGTTACCTCGAGCGGCGCGGCGGCGACGGCGGCTACATGGTGATCACCCAGTGCGACGACCTGGCCCCGCGGCGCAAGCGCTGCGAGGCGGTGGGAGTGCGCATCGCCAACGAGATCGGCTATCCGGAGTACCGCGAGCTGCAGCTCCACCCGCGCGACGTGGGCGCCGCCATGCTGTCGTTCGGCTGGCAGGCGGGGGCCCGATCGCCCGGTGGTCCATGGCACCCCGCCGCGCAAGGGGCAGTGGTTTGGCGAGGTGCAGCCGAAGGCGAGCCGAGCGGATTTCAAATATCCGGTGCCGAGCTCCAGAGCGACGACCCCGACCGCCTGGCTTGCCGCTGGAGCGAGGTCATGGAGCGCCCGGTCGAGACGCGCGATGGGCAGCGCGTCATCGCCCTGGACGACGCGACGCTCCGCTTCATCGAGACCGCGGACGGGCGGGGCGAAGGGCTGGGAGGACTCGACCTGGCCTGTGCCGATCCGGCGCGCGCCGGCCTCGTCCAGATCTGCGGTATCCGCTTCCGGCTCGGACGCGCCTAGCCCTCAGAGATCCTCACCTCGCTCGGCCGGTGAGCGGCATCCCGTGGACACCGGACGACCCTGTGTCAGCCGAGGGCCCGAAATCGTCACATTGTGCGCTCCGGGCCCTCGTGATTCCAGGCACTTGGCCGGCATCCGGGGTGGCAAGAATGTTGCCGTCAAGGAAGCGCCATGCTCGCTATCCCTCCTGGCCTCATGCGCTGGATCTTCGGGATCGCGCTGGCCGTGTCCCTCCTGGCGATGGGCTGCAATGGCCCGGACTCCCGGGCCCGGGGCTCGATCAAGGCCGGGGATGAGGCGGCCCAGCAGCGCGCCCTGCGGGAGGCGCTGAACCACTACCGGACCGCCGCGGTGGCGGAGCCCGCCTCGCTCGAGGCCCAGATGCGCCGCGGCGCGATGGCCGAGCTGCTCGGCGAGTTCGACGAGGCGCTCGACGCCTACGGCCGCGCGAGCCGTGTTCAGCAGTCGGGCCTGTCCTACTACCGCGCGGGCGCCATGGCCGAGCGCATGGGCAACACCGCCCTCGCCACCGAGTACCTGAACGCCAGCCTGCAGGCGCCGCCCAGCCGCGGCGAGCGGTGGGCGCAGACCGGCCAGCACGTGATCGAGCGGGTAACCGTCTCGCTCAACGGCTCGCGCTGGGGCCGCATGCTGCCCGACTGGGTGTTCCGCTCGCTCCAGGCGAGCCGCGTGGTCCTGGCCAACGCGGTGCTCGATCGCGAGGTGGTGGCCTCCTCCCTCTTCACCACGCTGCTCGAGGCGGGCGAGACCGGGCGGGCGCTCGAGGTGGCGCGCGCCCGGGGCTGGGTGCGCGAGGGCGCCGACTACTGCGCGACCACGCGCGGGGCGGTGGGCGCCGAGACCCGGGCCCTGGTCGGCATGCTCGTCGCGCCCGAACGCGCGGAGTGTCTCTTGCCGCTCGGCCGCGCGCTGACCGACGCCGGCCTGGTCCGGCTCTCGCGCATGGTGCTGCAGGACCGCATCCGCCGCGCGCCGGACGCGCGCGCGCGCCGCGAGGCCGAGACCTTCCTGCGCAACCGCCTGCCCGCGCACGACGTGCCCAAGACCGCGGAGTCGCTGAACGTCGCGGCCTACAACCTCCAGTACCGCTTCGGCGACCAGGGCGCGGCGGCCACCGCGTACCAGAAGGCGATCGCGGCCGACCCGAAGTTCTCCTGGCCCTACGCCAACCTCGGGCGCCTCTACATGGAGCTCGACCAGTACGACCTGGCGGTGGACTGGCTCGGCACCGCGACCCGCATCAACCCGAATCACTTCCGCGCGCACGCGAACCTGGGCGTGGCCTTGCAGACGCTCCGGCGCTACGACGAGGCGATCGCGGCCTACCACGCCGCGCTGGCCCTCAATCCCGACGATGCCTCCACCCACGCCAACCTGGGGCGCAGCCTGCTGAGCCTTGGCCGCGACGTCGAGGGCCTGCGTGCGATCCAGACCGCGGTGCGTCTCGACCCGAGCCTCGAGGAGGAGCGCGAGCTCCTCACTCGCCGCCTGGCCGGCGGCTTCCGCCTGGACTGACGCCGCGGTATGGTGGGGCGCCCATGCGCCCCGACCCGGCGGCCTCGCCCGCGCCTTCCTATCTCGCTCTCGGCGTCACCGTCGTCACCCTCGCGCTGGCCTACGGGGTCTGGTACGCCTACAGCGTCTTCCTGGTCGCGCTGCTGCGCGAGTTCGGCTGGAGCCGCTCGGTGCTGGCCGGGGCCTTCTCGATCTTCACGCTCGTCAGCGGCGGCGCGGGCCCCGTGCTGGGCGCGCTCGCCGATCGCTTCGGGCCGCGCCGGCTCATCCTCATCGGGGGGGTGCTGCTCGCCGGCTCGCTCTGGGCGGACAGCCTGGTCACCCGCGCCTGGCATCTCTACCTGAGCTTCGGCCTGCTCACCGCGGTCGGGGTGGCCACCGCGGGCTGGACGCCGGCGGTGGTGATGGTGCAGCGGCAGTGGAAGGCGCGCCTGGGCCTGGCGCTCGGCATCGCGGGCTCCGGCGTCGGTCTCGGGATCTTCCTGGTCGTCCCGCTCTGCCAGGCGCTGATCGACGGCTTCGGGTGGCGCTGGGCGTTCCGCGTGCTCGCGGCCCTCTGCGCGCTCTGGATCCTGCCCGCGACCTACCTGGCGATCCGTGACACGCCGCCGGCGCCCCGCGAACATCCGCCGCGCGGTGAGGCGGGCCGCGCGCCGGGCGGCGAGCATTCCCTCGCGCTGGCCCTGGCCAATCCGTCGTTCCGGCTGATCGGGCTCGCGGTGTTCCTCGGCAGCATCTGCAGCCAGACGCTCCACGTCCACCAGGCCGCATTCCTCGTGGACCACGGCCTCCCCGCGATGACCGCCGCCTCGGTGATCAGCGTGGTCGGCGCCTCCAGCATCCTGGGCAAGACCGGCGGGGGCTGGATCTCGGATCACCTCTCCCGGGAGCTGGTCTACGCGCTCGGCATGATCGGCATGATCATCGGGGTGGGCGTGCTCTGGATGGTGGCGCTGGCCCCGTCGGCGTGGCTCGCGCTCGGCTACGCGATACTGTTCGGGCTCGGCTACTCGGTCACCGCGTTCATCGTGCCCGCGATGATGAGCGACCGCTTTCGCGGGCCGCACTTCGGCTCGATCTTCGGGGCCACCCAGGTGGCGAGCGCGCTCGGCAGCGCGCTGGGCGCGTGGCTGGCCGGCCGGATCTTCGATGCGACGGGGAGCTACGCGATCGCGTTCTCGCTGGCGGCCATGGCGGCCGGAGTGGCCGCCGTATCGGTGTGGGCGGGGCGGTTGCGGGGACCGGTGCGACCCTAGGGGCTCTCGCCGCGCGCGGGCGCGACGACGACCGCGTCCGACGGCTGGAGCGTGCGACGATCGCGGACGGGCCGCGGCCGGGGCGCGGGCCCCGCTGGGTGGCTGTCGGCGGACAGGACGCGCGCGGGCTCGGGAGCCTCGGGCGCGCGGACGCGGGCCGGAGCCGGCGCGGGGCCCGCGTCGCGGCTGGCGGCGTTGACGGGCGCGGGCGCCGGCCGCGTGGACGCGACGGGAGCGGGATCGGCATGCGGACCGGGAGCATCGAGACGCAGGAGATACGGCAGGGAGACGAGGGCGATCATGC
>DATFUK010000315.1:0-14382 GCA_035260865.1 Candidatus Methylomirabilota bacterium
GTCCGCCTGCTGACGGCACACCCAACACGAGAGGTGTCATCGGTGAGCATCGGTCATGCCAGCACTGGTAGGCCCGCTAAGCGCGCATCACACCTGCGGTCCACACACTTTGGGTGATCTTCCCTGGTGTGTAAGAATTCCCTAGCTCGGTAGACCTTTGCGAATCGGTCTACTCAATCACCTGATCCGCCCGCTGCAGGAGCGACGGCGGGATCGTCAGGCCGAGGGCCTTGGCGGTCTTGAGGTTGATCACAAGCTCGAACTTGGTGGGCTGCTCAATGGGCAGATCCCCGGGCTTGGTGCCTCTGAGAATCTTGTCACGTAAGCTGCGCAGCGACGCTGAAGATCCGGAACATTCACGTCGTAGGAGATTAGTCCTCCCGCTTCAACTCGCGGTACTCGTGGATCGCGGGGATGCGACGCATGGCTGCCAGGTCAGCGAGCTGTTTCCGATGCGAGAACAGGAAAGGCGATGCCACCACCAATAGTCCGTTGTCGCCATGCGTTGTCATGCTGCGAAACGCGGCAGGGAAATCTTCAGGCCGGGGCACACGGAGAGGATGCAGCTCGGCGCCCGAGGCCCGGGCCGCAAGAGTAGCCTGTCGCATGTAACTGCTAGGCGGTGCGGGGACGCCTACAGTGCCCTCCAGACCCTCCAGAAGGAATGCGACGCGTGACAGGCGTGGTACCGCGTATTCTCCTCGGCCCAAGGCAAGTCGCTACGCAACAACTTCGACAAGAGATATTGGCGGCCCGCGCTCGTGGAGGCCAAGATCCCTGACTTCCGGTTCCACGACCTCCGCCATACCTTCGCTTCCCGGCTCGTAGTGGCAGGAGTTCACTCGCTCATCGTGCAAAAAGCCGGAGGCTGGAGCGACGAGCGGATGCTGCAACGCTACGTCCACCACGATCCCGGGAGCGAGCGACAGGCTACGGGCGCCTAGGCGAGTCCCCTGCTGAATCCCTGACCAAACCCCCGACCAGCACGTGAAGGGTCAATCGGCCCTGCGCGGTAAGGATGTGATTTGAAGTGGTAGGCGGGGGGAGGATCGAACTCCCGACCCCGGCCTTGTAAGGGCCGTGCTCTCCCAGCTGAGCTACCCGCCTATCGTTGGAATATCCGAGGCTTGCACGGAGGATTCTATCGTCTCCGAATTGATCGTGCCCGGAATTGTGGCCGGGCCGCGCCTACGGGAGACGACGCTCCGCCCTCACGGGCTCTCGGCCTGGCGGCGGTTGTTTCCGCCCTTCAAGAGCCAGTCGATCGCCGCGGCCGGGTCCGCGGTCTCCGCGCTCTGCGGGGCGTCCGTGGACGGCGGGGGCGCGGAAGCCGTGGCCTGCCGTCGCACCGGCGCGGGGATCTCGGCCGGCCTCTGGGACCCGGTCACGGGAGGAGTCTCGCGGCGCGCGGCCGCGACGGGAGGCGGTGGAGCGCCGGCCCGGGCCCTGGGCGGCGAGGTCACGGCCAACGGGACCGGAGCGGCCGGCCCGACCGGCGTCCGCGCGACGGGCACGGAGATCTCCCGTGAGGTCCGCTCGCGTCCCGAGAACCGGGACCCAAGATCGTCCAGCCCCTGGCGTGGCCACAGGAACAGGAGCGACGGGACGAGGACCGCGAGCCCCGCGAGCACGGCATAGGCCCGCGGACGAGCGCCGATCGCCCGGGCCGCGGAGCGCGCCAGGATCGACGCCACCGCGCCGAGCCGGTCCAGCACGCCGAGAATACGCGCCACGCCGGCGCCGGCCGCCTGGCCGACGGCTCGTGCGGGCCCCCGCAGCGCGACGATCATCGACGAGCACAGCCGGATCACCGCGCGGGGAACGCGCCTGATCACGAGCCGCGCGCGGCCGACCACGTGACCGGCGGCTCGAAACGAGGGCGTGATGAGCGAGGGCATGCGCCGCCCCACCTGGGCGACCGCGGCCCCGGTGGTCTCGGTCAGCGTCATCCCCGCCCGCGTGGACGCGGTCAGCGAGGTCGACGCGAGCACGCCGAGCCGGCTCACCAGGCCGAGGGCCCGCGTCGCGCCGGCGGCGACCGCCTCACGCACGCCTCGCGCGGTCCCCTGGGCGGCGATCGCCAGCGGCGAGCGAAGCCCCGTCAGCAGAACCGGTACGCGCGCGATCACGAGGCGGGTGCGCTCGATCGAGATCGCGACGGGTCGAGCCGAAGGTGCCACGAGCATCGGCACCTGCCGGGCCGTCGAGATGACCAGCGCCCGCGAGCGCTCGATCAGCTTCGCCCCGGGCCGGTGGGACGGTTCGACCCGCTGGGAGCTGATCGCCAGCTCGAGAGACTCCCGTTGCTTCTGGCAGGCCGGGCAGCCGGCTACATGAGCGTGCACGAGGGCCCACTCGGTCAAGCTGACCCCGCGCGGAGGGCCTGCGAGCGCCTCCTGGACTTCGTAGCAATCGATGCTCGGTGCCTGATCGAGATCAGGCGGCGAGCTGGTCGGCCCTGTCATCTGGGCTTCCCTCCCCCCTGCTTCGCCGCTCAGCCCTCTTCGTCAGTCGGCGTAGGGCCTGTACCTTATCACTCCTGGCCCGTGTCTGCTCGGGCAAGACATTCAGGGTGGAAGGTTTTACCGGGCATGGTCTTCACCGCCCGGCCGGGTTGAGAGGGCCAATCCTGCGCGTTCCGCGGCGGTGACGCGCCCCGGGAGGCGGGCACACGCTTTGCTCTTGACCGCGGCCATGAGCGCCGCGGACACCGACGACTACGCGGGCGATCAGCCGCAGGGGCCCGGGCCGGACGACGAGCAGCGGATCAAGCGTCCGACGCGCCGGCGCCCTCGGCAGCCCGCGCGCCAGTAGCAGGTGGTCGTTCCGCTACTTCCGCTGCTGGTTGCTGGACAGCGCGGCCGCCACGCCGAGGCCGATGTAGAGGCTTCCCGAGATCCAGCGCTCGCTGGCCAGGAAGCGCGGGCTGCCGCGGAGCCACGAGGCGGCGGAGCCGGCCCCGATCGCGTAGAGCGAGTCGGTGATCGCGCCCAGCAGCACGAACACCACGCCCAGCGCCACGATCTGCTCGCCCACGTGCCCGCGCGAGATCGTCACGAACTGGGGCAGGAAGGCCAGGAAGAAGAGCCCGGTCTTCGGGTTGAGCACGTTGACGATCACGCCGTCGAGGAAGGTGCGGCGCAGGCGCGCGGGCTCGCCCGGCGCAGCCGCGACCAGCGGGGTGCGATCGAGCAGCCGCCGCACGCCGATGAAGATGAGGTAGGCCGCGCCCAGGTACTTCACCACGCTGAACGCGGTGGCGGAGGCGGCGAGCACCGCGGAGATGCCGGCGGCGGCCGCGAAGATGTGGGCCAACGTGCCCACGTGCACGCCCGCCACCGAGACCAGGCCCGCGCGCCGGCCCTGATCAATGCTCCGCGTGACGATGTAGAGCACCGCGGGGCCGGGGGTCAACAGTAGGGCCAGCGCCGCGATCATGAAGAGGCCGAGGCTCGACCACTCCGGCACGACCAGCATCAGCAGCACCCTCCCCGGATCGGGCCGCCCGCGGGCAACGCGCGGTCCGGCTCCCAGCCCCACGCGCGCGGGCCCCAGTCGGGGGTGAACACGCGCCCCTTCTTGACGGTCACGAACGGAACCACCGCGCGGTCCACCCGGAGGCCGGCGCCGAGGACATCGTAGACCATCCAGTCGCCCGGCCGGATGTCGAGCACCGAGATATCGGCCTGCCGGCCCACCGCGAGGCTGCCCAGGCGGTCGTCCACGCCGGCCGCCTTCGCGGGATTGGCGGTGCACATCGTGACCACCTGCGGCAGCGTGAAGCCCAGGCCCAGGAAGCGCGTCATCATCTCGGTCATGCTGTGCACGGTCATGACACGGCCGGGCACGGTGAGATCGGTGCTGATGCAGTGCGGGAGCACCCCCTGCTCGATCACCCGCTTGCCCACGTCGAAGCTGAAGTTCATGCGCCCATGGGCGGTGTCGAACCACACCCCGCGGTCGGCCGCCTCTCGCACCTCGGGCACCAGCTTGCCGTTGGCGTCGAGCACGCCGCCCGGGTTGGCGGTGAAGTAGTGCGTGAGGATGTCGCCCTTCTCGAGGATCGGCAGCAGCGACCGGATCACCTTCGGGTCGTAGCGCTTCTCGGTGTCGCCGATGTGGACCATCAGCTTGACCCCGCTCTCCTTCGCGGCCCGCTTGGCCAGCTTCGGCATCTCCATGCCCATGATCTCGAGCGCGGGCGAGACCATGCGCGCCTTGATCCCGCGGATGAGGTGCCGGTGCTGATCCACGACCTTCAGGGTGTCGTCGAGGTTGATGCTGCTCTCCGCGATGATGTCGGGCATCGTGGCGAGCCCGGTCTGGCAGATGTGGAGGAACGGGATCACCTCGGTGTGGCAGTGGGGCAGGATGTGGCGCGGGAACCCCGCGAAGGTGGCGGCCCCCGCGCTGCCCGCGTCCACGATCGTGGTGACGCCCGCGTACACGCCGCCCAGATCCGGGTTCACCCCGCTGCGGCTGATGCCCTCGAAGACGTGGGCGTGCAGGTCGATCAGCCCGGGCACCACCGTCCGCCCGCGCACGTCGATGGTGCGCGCGGCCTCGGTCTCCGCGATGTCCGGCGCGATGCGGGCGATGGCGCCCCCCTGCACCGCCACGTCCTGCGTGCCGTCGAGCTTCGAGGAAGGATCGAGCACCGTGCCGCCCTTGAGCAGAAGGTCGTACATGGGGTCTCCGGTCGGTTCAGCGGGTGAAGTGATCCCAGAAGCGCGCGCCCGCGGCCACCGAGAGCGCCACGTCGTCCGCCAGCAGGTAGCCCTCGCGGGCCAGCCCCTCCGCGGCCTGCCGCACGCGGTCGAGATACTCGGCACGCGATGCGTAACGCTCCGCGACGGACAAGCGAGGATCGCCCGTTGCCTCACGCTCGGCGCGATTCCGCGCCATCGGAACAGTCGCGCCCGCAAAGACCAGCAGCTGCTCGGCGCCGCCGATGTCGGGATGCCGCAGGTTCCAGCCGGTGTGAGCGGCCAGCGGCACCGCGATCTCGGGCAGGACGATGCCCCCGATCTCGTTGCCATCGCCGTCCACCGCGGAGACGAGGGAGCCGAACGGCTTGCCCGGCGTGGGCGGGAGCGCGCTCCAGTCGAGGCGGCGCGGCCGCGGGTTGTGCCGCGGGTAGCGGGCGGCCGGGATCCGCGCGAAGGCGGAGGCGAGGCGATCGGGCGGTACCGCGGTGCCGTCGGCCAGCCGCGGGTGGCGGCTCGGTGGCGGCTCGATCTCGTCCACCACCCAGCGGTCCAGGCTCACCAGGCAGGCGCGCAGCAGCAGCGAGTAGTCGGCCACCCCGCGCAGGTGCTGCGAGCGCTCGACCGGCGCGGTGGGATCGGCGGGCGCGAGCTGCGAGTCGGTGGGCGGCCAGATGCCGAGACCGTGCTCCGTCCCCGCGAAGTGGTACACGCGCGTGGAGGGCCCGGGCGCCACGTCGCGCGTGCCGTCGGGATCGGTGTGGATCAGCGAGGCGTCGCCCCGGTGGTACTCGGCCGACGTGTTCGTGTAGTACACGCGCAGGCGGCTGCCGCGGGCGTCGAGTCGCGCGTGCAGCGCGTCCTTGGCCCCGGTCTCGGGGTCCGCGGTCGGCTGATCGGTGAACGGGAAGAGATGCGACATCATGTTGTTGCGGTCCTTGGAGTGCTGGCCGAACCGCTGGTTGAACTCGCCGCGCATGCCGCCCGGCACGTTGGCGATGACGCCGTCGAGCGCCTCGCGGCCCTGCTCGTCGAGGTTGAGATCCTCGTAGATCAGCGTGCGCAGGAGCCGCCCGGTCTGCGAGCGCCCGTAGCCGTAGGCCCAGCGGAGCCGGCCCGGCGCGGGATTGCCCGCCTCGGCGCCCCCGTGCTTCAGCCAGGCGACGCTGTCCCGCAGCGCGACCATGGCGAGGCCCTGCACCGGCGCGCCCTCCGCGGTGTAGGTGATCTGGTACAGCCGCCCCTTCTCGAAGCCGCCGTCGAGATGGATGTGGCCGGGGTCGGGCACCGCGCGGCCGCCCTCCACCCGGGCGAAGCGCCAGCGCGCGCGCGGGATCGTGGTGACGGGCCCGTCCGGCTGATCGCGCACGGTGAGGAGCGCGCCCGGCTCCTCGACGTCCGCGGCCGGGTACGGCACGTGGCCGCGGTCGGAGAGCAGGAAGTCGGCCACCGGACCCGTGGACTGCACCTGCGTGTAGACCTGCCCGCGCAGTGGCCGGCCCTGCGCGTCGCGCGCCTCGGGCGTGCGCATGCCGATGAGCCCGGGCACCCGCGGCAGGTCGCCCTGCCAGCCGCAGGAGATCACCACCCAGCCGCGCGTCATGAGGAAACCGTCGCCGGTATCCACCAGCGGGTTGGGATCCGACCCGGGGCCGAAGGCGGGCCGCGTGGCCCGGTTGAAGTTCGGCACCGCCACCGTGTTGCCGCGGTTGACCACGTCGAGGAGGACGCGCCCGCTGCACCGCGCGCGGTCCACCGGCAGCAGGATGGAGACGTCCGCGTCCCACGTGACACGCCCCTGGGCGTCGCGGGGGGCCAGCTCCACGTCGGTGACGCGGCGATTGGCCGCGTGGAGCGGGTCGATCGCGAAGTGGAGCCGCCCCTTCAGCTCTTCATAGCCGGGGAAGGTGGCGACCGGGCGGCGCAGCGTGATCTCGAATCGCGTGACCGGCATGGGGTGACCTCGCGGGGACGGGCTAGAGGCCGAGCGCGCCGAGGCGCTCCGGCGTCGGCACCCCGTCGCCGTCCCAGCCGCGCAGGGCATAGTAGCGATCGAGCATGAGGCCCAGCTCCTCGGGCGGGCAGTACGCGCCCGCGGAGGGGCCCTCGGGAATGGGCTCGTGCATCACGCGCCAGGGCAGCGCGTCGTCCTTCCGGCGCACGCCCTCGCGCACGTTGAAGAGCCGCTCCAGGTTGATGACGCGCTCCCCCACCCGCTCGAGCTCCTCGACGGTGACGTCGAAGCCGGTGACCGCGCTGACCATCCGCGCGTAGGGCTCCTCGATGTAGACCCCGAAGCCGCGCTCGGAGGTGAAACGGCAGAGCACGAGCGAGTCGTCGAGCGCGGTGAAGTGCTGGCTGCGCACCGCGAACTCCGGCTTCCCCTCGGGACTCCGGCGATCGTAGTTCTGGGCGTACTGGGGCGTGGGGCGCGTGTCGTGGTGGCTGCCCCCGCGGGTGGCGGTCGCATAGCCGATCGACATGCCCTTGAGTGCGCGCGCCGAGTGGGCGGGCAGCTCGAGCCGCTTGACCGCGTAGACCAGGCGGGTGGCCTCGGCATTCACCGACTCGGCGAGGCGCCAGCCACCCTCGGCGAGCCGGTCGCCGAACCCCTCGCGGGCCGCGGTCATCTCGATCAGGCGCAGCATGCCGCGCCAGTCACCCCAGCCGAAGGGCAGCCCGATCTCCGCCTCGCTGAGCCAGCCGCGCTCGATCGCCTCGCACACGAAGGCCAGGGTGACGCCCATGCTGATGGTGTCGAGCCCGAGCAGATCGCAGAGATCGTTGGCCCGCGCGAGCGAGGCCGCGTGCCCGTTGCCGAGCATGGAGCCGAACGCGAAGATCGTCTCGTACTCCGGCATCTTCGCCTTGAGGCCGGCGAGCTCCCCCTCGCGGATCGCGTACTGCTTGCCGCACGCCACCGGGCACTTGAGGCACGTCGTGTCCTTGTCGTGGAAGTGCGCGTGCATCTCCTCGCCGGAGATTGCCATCGCGTCCGCGAAGACTTCCTGGCGCAGGTTGTAGGAGCCGAGCGCGCCCAGGGTGTTGATCGGCTTCACCAGGAACGACGTCCCGTAGGTGGCGAGCGCCTTGGTGCCGGTCTTGAGCGGCTCGCGCTGCTGCTCGAGGAGGGCCTTGAGCGCGCCCGCGTCGGCCACCTCGGTCTTGCGCGTGCCCGCGACCACCACCGCCTTGACCCGCTTGCTCCCCAGCACCGCGGCGAGGCCGCCGCGGCCCGCGAAGGCCTCGCGGTTCTTCCAGTAGGTGCCCATCGCCGCGAAGCGCACGAGGTTCTCGCCGCCGGGCCCGATGGCCATCGCGTCCACGTCGCCGCCCTCCGCCTCGTGGATGGCCTGCACGGTGTCGCGGGTGGTCTTCCCCCAGAGCCCGCGCGCCGCCTTGAGCTCGACGCCCGCCTCGGTGACCTTGACGTAGACCGGCTCGGCCGCACGCCCGGTGATCACGATGGCGTCGAAGCCGGTGCGCTTCAGGGTGGCGGGCCAGCGGCCGCCGAAGGTCGAATCGAAGAAGAGGCCGGTGAGCGGCGACTTGCCCGCGACGCAGGCGCGACTGTTGCCGGGCACCGTGGTGTCGGTGACCGGGCCCACCGCGAAGATCACCGCGTTGGCGGGATCGTAGGCGTCCACCCCCGCCGGCACGTGATCCAGCAGGAGCCGAGCCGCGAACCCGTTACCGCCCAGCAGGCTTCGCGCCAGCTCCGGGGAGACCGATTCCACACGGCTGCGGCCGTCGGTGACGTCCACGAACAGGATCCGGCCGCCGTAGCCCCGCATGGGCGCCCATTTTAGAGAGATTGAGGCCCGGTTACAATGAGGGGTGTGGACGATCTGCTCGCGGCCGCCCTCCGCCAGATGACCGTGCTCGACGAGACCGGCACCGGGGTGTCGCTGGGCGGCTTCTGGGTCAAGCGGCCCGTCGTGCTGGCCTTCGTCCGTCACCTGGGCTGCATCTTCTGCCGCCAGCAGGTCGCGAGACTATCGAAGCGGCTGCCCGAGATCGAGCGGCGCGGCGGCACGCTCGTGGTGGTGGGGCCCGCGAAGCCGGAGCACATCAAGGGCTTCCGCGAGAGCACGGGTTACCAGGGCGCGCTCTTCGTGGACCCGGCGCTGCGGGCGTTCCGGACCGCCGGCCTCGTGCACGGGTGGGCCAGCACCTATCACCCGCTCTCGCTGCTGAAGGGCATCGGGGCGTTGGCGCGGGGCTTCCGCCAGGTGGGCCGGCACGGCGACGTGATGCAGCAGGGCGGCACCTTCGTGCTGGGGCCGGGAGACCGCGTGCGCTACGAGTGGCGCGATCGCTACGCGGGGGACCACGCGGACCTGGACGACGTGGTGGAGGCGCTCCCCCCAGGATGAGGGAGTTCTAGCTGGCGCCGAGGGCGCGGAGGCCGCGGCGGGCCGCCTCGGCCAGGTCGGGCTCCACGCCGCTCATCGCGAGCAGCTTGCGGTACACGATCACCGCCGCGTCGTTCTGCTTGAGCGCCGCGAAGGCCTGGCCGGCCCCGACCAGCGCGCGGCGCGCCCACGGCGAATCGGCGGTGAGGTAGGCCGCGGTCATGTACATGTCCGCGGCTTCCTGCGCCTTACCGGTCGCGCGGTATCCCTCGCCGAGCCGGTAGGCGGCCTCGGAGGCCACCGCGCCGTCGCCCGCGTCGAGGGCCTGCTCGAACCGCCCGCGCGCCTCGTCCCACTTGCCGTCGGCCACCAGCAGGCGCCCCTGGCCCAGCAGGCCGAAGGCCTTCTCCTTCGGGCTGCCCGCCGCGGCGGCCGCGCGCGCGTAGGTGTCGAGCGCCGCGGCGCGATCGCCGGTGGCCTCCTGCGCCTCCGCCATCAGCATGGTCGCGCGCGGCGACGCGGGCGGCGTGGCCGCGCCCCCCGGGGCGGGCTCGAGCGCGCGACGCGCCTCCGCGGCGGCGCCAGTGCGCAGCAGGGCCTCCGCGTAGTCGAGCCGGCTGGCGCCGGTGGTGGCGCTGCCCGGGAACCGCTCGCCGAGCTTGGCGTACACTTCGCGCGAGAGCGCCCACTGCTCGCCCTGGCCCGCCGCCGACGCGAGCCCGGTCAGCGCGGCCTGGGTGCCCTCGTAGCGCGGGAACTGGTCGGCAAGCCGCAGCGTGAGCGCCTTGGCCTCCGGCCAGCGCTTCTCCTCCGCGGCCACCGCGGCCAGGCCGTGCAGCAGGCGTGGCGTGATGATCGGATCCACCGCGCCCGCGACGAGCGGGGTGGCGGCCTGCTTGAACTCGTCGAGCCGGCGCTGGTTGAAGAGCACCGCGGCGAGACCGTAGCTCGCGGCGGCCGAGACCGGCCCGGCGCCCGCGTCGCGCGCGGCCACGAAGTCGCGGACCGCCGCGTCCCACTGCTGGCGCGCGAAGTCCGCGGTCCCCATCCCGAGTTGCGCCACGCCGGTCTCGCCCAGGCCCAGCGCGGCCTGGAAGTCGCGCTCGGCGTCGGCGGGCTTGCCGGTGGCCAGGAGCGCGGCGCCGCGGGTGACGCGCGCGCGCGCCACGTAGGGCGAGACCGCGCCGCGCTGCACCAGGCGGCCCAGCTCGGGCAGCGCGTCGGCGGCGCGACCACCGCGCACCGCGAGGATGGCGCGATTCAGCACCGCCACCTCCGCGTAGGGACTGTTCGGATAGCGGTCCACCACCTGGTCCAGCAGGCTCTGCGCGCCCGCGAAGTCGCCCGCGCGGCCGGCCAGCTCCCCCGCGAGCACGAGCGCCTCGGGCGCGCGCGGGTCGCTCTGCGCCTGCTGGGCGTAGCGCGTCCAGCGCTGGCGCGCCGCCTCGGGCTTGCCGCCCTGGAGCTCGGCCCACCCCATCGCGAAGCTCGCCATCGGCGCTTGCGGGTAGCTCGGGTACGCCGACAGGAACCCGCCGTACGAGGCGGCCGCCTGCCCGTAGTCTCGCGCCCAGTAGGCGGCCTCGCCGGCCAGCACGAGCGCGGCCGCGCGCATCTCGGCGGGCGCCGCGGTGTCGGCCTGGAGTTTGCGCGCGCCGTCGCGCGCCTTGGCGAACTCGCGCGTGTCGAAATCGATCTGGGCCAGGCGCAGCGCCGCGTAGGCGGCCAGCGCGGGCGAGCCGGGGGTCGACCGGACGAGCTCGAAGCGGTCCCGCGCCTCGCCGACCTGGCCGCCCGCGCGGCTCGCCTCCGCGCTCAGCGCGAGGACGTACGAGCGCGTGGCCGGATCGAGGGTCCGCGCGAGCAGCTCGTCGTTGATCTCGCGCGCCTCGTCGAAGCGGCCCTTCTCGGTGGCCCAGCGGCTGATCAGCAGCCGCACCGGCACCACCAGGGGGCCGGTCCGGTCCGTCGCTTCGAGCTTCTTGGCCTCCTCGCGCGCAGCGGGATAGTCGTCGAGGTCGAGCAGCGCCTGCACGAGCCCGGCGCGGGCCCACGCGGCCTCCTTCGATTGCGGGTAGGCCGAGAGCAGCCCGCGATAGGCCTTCGCCGCCTCGAGCGGCTGGCCGGCGGCCCGGTTCCACCATCCCAGGCGCAGGAGCCCGCTGTCGATCAGCACCTGCGGCCCGCCGGAGACGAAGGTCTGCAGGCGCTGGACCGCGCCCGCGGGATCGCCCAGCCGGCCGAGCGTGTCGCCGAGCCAGAAGGTACCTTCCCACGCGACCGCCCGCGGCGCGCTCTGGTTGAGGAGGCCGACCCAGGTGTCGCGCGCCTCCGGGTAGCGCTTGAGCCCGTAGAGCGCGAGGCCGCGACCGTGGCGCGCGTAGGAGATGATGGCGGGCGGCGCGCCCACCTTCAGCAGGGTGTCGAAGTAGGTGAGCGCGCGGTCCGGCTTGTTGAGATCGAGGGACACCCAGCCGAGCTGGTGCGCGGCGTAGAGGCCGAGCTCACCGCGCGGATCGTCCTGCTGCACCTGCAGCATCAGGCGCTCCACCTCGGCCGGCTTGTTGAGCCGCAGCATCGTCTCGCCGAGCCAGTAGCGCGCCTCACGGATCTGCGTGCGCTCGGTGGCGAACTGCGCGGCCTTCTCGAGCACCGCGCGGGCTTCCTCGAGCTCGTTGCGCTGGTAGCGGGCGCGCCCGCACTCGATCAGCTCGGAGGCCACGCCGAGGAGGTTGCCCACCGGGTTGCAGGCCAGGAAGCGCGGCGGGGGCAGCGGAGCCACCGGACGCTCGCCCAGGTGGCCCACCATCGGAGCCGGCGGCAGCTCGGGCATCCCCTGCGGCGCGGGCGGCAGTGGCACCGCGGGCAACGGCACCGGCGGCTTGTCGAGCGCGGGGACCGCGAGGGGAACCAGCGCGCCCACGTCGGGCGCGGGCAGCATCAGGCTGATCTCGGCGCGCGCGGTGGCGCCACCCAGCAGGGCGAGCAGCGCGGCCACCAGGACGGCGCGCGGTCTGATCACTTCGTGCCTCCCGGCGGCGCCTTCTTGGGGGCGGTCTTCTCGGGCGCCGCCTTCTTGGGCGCGGCCTTGTCGGCCGGCGGGGCCTCGGACCGGGCCGCCGCGTTCACCGCGGCGAGCCGCTCCTTCGCCCAGGAGGCGAGGGTCTTGTCCGGGCTCTTGGTCGCGACCTCCTCGTAGAACTTCGCGGCCGGCCCGTACTGCCGCTGCTCCTCGTGGGCCAGGCCGGTGCCGGCCAACGCGCGGAACCGCATGGCGGGCTCGAGGGCCGGCGCTTCCGCGGCGGACTTGAAAGCGGTGATGGCGGTGGCGTGGCGGCGCTGCTTGAGCTCGCTCTCGCCCAGCAGCACGAAGGCCTCGCCGCGCACCGCGTCCTCCGGGCTGCGGGAAGCCGCGCGGGCCAGCGTGGACGCGTCCTTGTAGCTGTTCTTGGCGAACGCGGCCTGGGCCATCTCGAGCGAGACGCGGCCGCTCAGCGGGTGATCCGGGAAGTCCTTGCGCAGGCGCGCCCATGCGGTGTCGGCGTCGCGCGAATGCCCGAGCTTGCCGGCCACGAGGCCCGCGTCGTAGAGGCCCTCGGCGGTCGCGGGCGATTGCGACACGAGCACCTTG
The DNA here is from genome assembly GCA_035260865.1 of Candidatus Methylomirabilota bacterium. Taxonomy (GTDB): domain Bacteria; phylum Methylomirabilota; class Methylomirabilia; order Rokubacteriales; family CSP1-6; genus CAMLFJ01. Next base: position 12,693 of record DATFUK010000315.1, read on the forward strand.
TACTCCTCGGCGAGCTCGTTCTTCTTCCCCTGGCGCACGAGCGTGTCCACGATGTTGCGCCGCGCCGCCGGGGCGAGCTCGTGATTGGGATAGGCCTTGGCGAAGGCGCGCAGCTCGGCCACGCCCTCGTCGCCCTGGCCGCCCGCGATCAGCGCCTGCCCGAGCGTGTAGCGCGCCTCGGGCAGCAGCCGGTGGTCGGTGTACCGGGCCACGAAGCCGCGCAGGAGCCCCACCGCCTCATCGGCCCGCTTGAGCTCGAGCAGGGTGCGGGCCAGATAGAAGGTGGCGGACGAGGCGTTGGCATGCTCGGGATAGTTCGAGAGAATGCGCCGGAATTCGGTGACCGCCTGGTCGCGCCGCTTGAGCTCCAGGTTCACCCAGGCCAGCCCGTAGACCGCGTCGGGAGCGCTGGGCGAGTTCGGGCTCTCCGCGAGGATCCGGTCGTAGATGGCGCGCGCCTCCGGAAAGCGCTTCATGCGGAAGAGCGTCTCGCCCTCCCAGAAGCGGGCCTCCTCGGGCCGGCCGGGCGGGGGCGAGAAGGTCTGGGCCTGCCGGAACGCCTGCAGCGCGGCCTCGTGCTGTCCCTGGGCGAGCCGCACCTTGCCGAGCAGCAGGGTCGCGTCGGGGATGCGCCCGTCGGTCGGGTACCGGTCGACCAGGCGCTCGAGCATGCGGCGCGAGACCCCGTAGAGGCCGTCCTGGAAGGCCCGGTCGCCGACGGTCCACAGCCGCTCCGGCTCTCCGACCGCGAGCGCGAGCGACGGCCAGGCCACCAGCACGCCGAGCGCCGATACAAAGACGCGTAGCGACGTAGGCTTCATGGCAATAAAGCCACGCTACCACGAAACCCAAGCCCTTACCGCATCCCGAGACCGAGGATCGACGCGGCGATCGCGAGCGTCCGGCTCTCGTCCTGACCGAACCCCTCGTCGCTACCCTCCCACAGGTCGAGCGAGACGGGCCCGCGCGCGGTCTGGATCGTCAGCCGGCCGCCGCCTTCGGGCAGGCGCAACCCCTTGACCCCGATCCGGGGGCTGGAGTCGTCGACGGCGAAGAGCGTGCCGGAGTTGAGCGCCAGGCGCGGCACCGGACGGGATCCGGCTCCGGCGGGCGCCGCCGCCAGAACGCGCCCGGACGCCTCCCGCAGGACGAGCCCACCGAGGTCGAACTCGGTCTTGACATCTTGAAGCAGGTCCGCGAGGGAGCGCCCACTGCGCGCGCGCGCCACCAGCCGGGTCAGGATGGCGAGCTCCCGGTCGGCGCGCCCCACCGCCTCCGAGAGTCGCTCCCGGCGCTGACCGAACGCAGCCGCGATGAACCCGCAGGCCGCCAGGGCGAAAAAGGCGATGACGTCGTCCGTCTTGCTGATCGCCAGCGTCAGATAGGGCTCGGTCAGGAAGAAGTTGAGACTCATGGCCGATACGAGCGCGGTGACGAGCGCGGGGCCACGGCCTCCCAGCTCGGCCACGATGATGGTGAAGGCCAGGAACACGAAGGCGAGATTCGACGCGGCCACCATCGCACGCAGCGGGATCAGCGCGATGCCCAGCACCATGGAGCCCAGCGCCCCCGTCACCATCCAGACCCGGACATCGTCGGCTCCCCTCATTGCTCCCCTCCCGTCGCGTCCTGTCTGACCTCGTGGCGGCCGCAGTCTAGCATCACGCGGTGGCTCCGGGCCCTCCATGTC
>DATFUK010000316.1:0-5839 GCA_035260865.1 Candidatus Methylomirabilota bacterium
CCGGGGCGATGGCCGCGCTGGTCCTGGTGTGCGCGCTCACCGTCCTGCTGGTGCTGACCTTCTACCTGCTGATCGTGTTCGCCTCGATGGTGCGGGCCCTGGGCGCGGACAACAGCTTCTCCACCGCCCACTACGCCCACGTGTTCAGCGGCGGTCTCAAGGCCATCCGCGACACCCTCGTCATCGCGGCGGTGTGCATGCCGGTGGGCGGGCTCTTCGCGGTGGTCCTCGGCTACGTGGTGGCGCGCACGCGCTTCCCGGGACGCCGGGCCCTCGAGTTCGCGGCCATGATCAACTACGCGCTGCCCGGGACCATCGTGGGCATCGCGTACCTGGTGGCGTTCAACGACCCACCTCTGGCCCTGACCGGCACTGCGTTCATCCTGGTGATCTGCTACGTGTTCCGCTACAGCCTGGCCGGCACCCGCGCCACCACCGCGCTGCTCGCGCAGGTGGACCCGTCCATCGAGGAGGCCTCGGCGAGCCTCGGGGCGCGGAGGGACGTCACCTTCCGTCGAGTGATCCTGCCGCTGATCCGGCCCGCGCTGCTGGCCGGCATGACCGTGCTCTTCATCCGGGCCATGACCGCGATCAGCGCCACCATCTTCCTGGTCTCGCTGAGCTGGTCCCTGGTGACCGTGCGCATCCTGGAGGGCATCACCAATCTCGAGCTGGGCCAGGCCTCGGCCTTCTCGGTGATGGTCATCCTGCTCGTCTACGCCGCGGTCATCCTCTCCAGCCTGATCATGCGCCGGCTCAACGCGGGCAGCCTCGGCCAGGCCGGCACGCTCCTGGGCGGATGAGCGCGACCGGCGCGCGGCTCCGGCTCGTCTCGGTCTCCAAGCGCTTCGTCCGCGCGGAGCAGGGCGTGGCCGCGGTGGACGACGTGACCCTCACGGTGGAGCCGGGGGAGCTGCTGACCCTGCTCGGCCCCTCCGGGTGCGGAAAGACCACCACATTGCGAATGGTCGCGGGCTTCGAGCAGCCGGACTCGGGCCGGGTCTTGATCGACGAGCAGGACGTCACCGGCCTCATGGTCTACCGGCGGAACATCGGATTCGTGTTCCAGAACTACGCGCTCTTCCCGCACCTCACCGTCTTCGAGAACGTGGCCTACGGCCTCCGCGTGAAGCGGCTCGGCGCGGCGGTCATCCGCGAGAAGGTGGAGCGCGTCCTCGCCCTGGTGGGGCTGCCCGGCCACGCACGCCGCTTCTCGAACCAGCTCTCGGGCGGCGAGCAGCAGCGGGTGGCGGTGGCGCGCGCGGTGGTGGTGGAGCCGCGCCTGCTCCTCTTCGACGAGCCGCTCAGCAACCTGGACGCCAAGCTGCGGGTGCAGATGCGCGAGGAGCTCTCGCGGCTGCAGCGCCAGCTCGCCATCACCACCATCTACGTGACCCACGACCAGGAGGAGGCGATGGCCATCTCCGATCGCATCGCGGTGATGCAGGCGGGCCGGGTGGCCCAGGTGGGCACCGCGCACGATCTCTACCGGGCGCCGCGCTCCGTGTTCGTCGCCCAGTTCATCGGCCGCGTCAACCTCCTCCCCGCGCGCGTGCTGCGGGCGGGCACCGGAGCGGCCACGGTCACCCTCTGGGGGCGCGAGGTCACGGTCCCCGCCGACGAGCCGGTCGCGGCGGGGCAGAGCGTGTCGCTGGTGCTACGGCCCGAATCGGTGGCCCTGCTGCCCGAGCGGGCGGTCGCCCCCGCGCAGGAGTTCGCCGTCGCGGGCGTGGTGCGCGGCCGGACCTTCCTGGGCGAGAAGGTCGAGTACGCGGTCGAGGTCGGGGGCACCCTGCTCCAGGCCGTCTCCTACGATCCGCTCCGCCACGGGCTCTTCGACGTGGACGCCCCGGTCCAGGTCGCGTGCGCCCCCGCGTCGCTGCGTCTCCTGCGGGGTCAGGGCTGAGCGCGGCGCCTCACCGGGCCATCATCTGGCGCGGGAGCCAGAGGGCGAGATCGGGGAAGAGAAAGAGCAGCGCCACCATGAGGATCATGAGCAGCACGTAGGGCGTGGTGCCCACCGTGACCTCGCGGGCGCTGGTGCCCGGCATCAACCCCTGGATGACGAAGAGGTTCAGCCCCACCGGCGGGGTGATGAAGCCGATCTCGAGCCACACCACCATGATGATGCCGAACCAGACCGGGTCGAAGCCCAGGCCGGTGATGAGCGGGAAGAGGATCGGCAGCAGGATGATCATCACCGACAGCTCCTCCAGCGCGTAGGCGATCACGAGCAGGAACGAGAACACCGCGGTGAAGAACGCCCACTTGGGCAGGCCGAGCGAGACCACGTAGGCGAGCAAGGCCTTGGGCGCCCCGATCAGGGCGATGACGTGGGAGAAGATGGCCGCGAAGATGATGATGGCCATCACCATCGAGGTGGTGCGCACCGTCTCCTCGAAGGCGCGCCGCATCGCCACCCACGTGAGGCTCCCGGCCCACCAGGCGAGCACCAGGCTCACCAGGGTGCCGAGCGCGGCCGCCTCGGTGGGCGTGACGATGCCGAGGTACATCGAGCCCAGAACCACCAGGATCAGGATCGCGACCGGCGCCACCTCGCGCAGCCCCTCGAGCTTGGAGGCGAACGAGCCGCGGTCCTCCGCCGCGCGCGGCGCGGCCTCCGGCCAGATCATCGCGTAGACGACCACGTAGGCCGCGAAGATCAGCGACAGCACGACGCCCGGGATGATGCCCGCCATGTAGAGGTGGCCCACCGAGGTCTCGGTCATCACCCCGTAGATGATCATGGGGATGGACGGCGGGATCAGGATGCCCAGCGTGCCGCCCGCGGCCAGGGAGCCGATGATCACGCTCCGGCGGTAGCCGCGGCGCTCCATCTCGGGGATCGCGATCATCCCGATGGTGGCCGCGGTGGCCACGCTCGAGCCCGACACCGCCGCGAACACCGCGCACGAGAAGATGCTCGCCACCGCGAGCCCACCGGGGAGGAAGCCGACCCAGCGGGCCATCGCCCGGAAGAGGCCGCGGCCGATCCCGGAGTGCAGCAGGATGCCGCTCATGAACACGAAGAGCGGTACCGCGATGAACGAGAAGCTGGTGGCGTTGGACCACGCGATGGACCCGATCACCCCGAGGCCTACCGTGAAGCCCTTGAGGTAGAGCAGCCCGAACAGGCCGACCAGCCCGATCGCGACGGACACCTCGAGCCCGAGGGCCAGCAGGAGGAACATGAGACCGATGAGGAGGCCGCCGAGAAGGGCGTCGGTCACCGGGGCTCCGGGGACGGCGGCACCTCGTCGCGCCCCGCGCGCGGCCCCAGTGCGGCGCGGAGCTGCCGGCGGAGCGCGCCCACCATGACCGCGCTCATGAGGAGGAGCCCGGCCGGGATCACGAGCATCGGCGCCCAGAGCGGATACAGCATGACGGTGGAGACGCGCCCGTACCGGTACGCGGTGATCGCGGACTGCAGCGTGGTCCACGACACCACGAGGATGAATCCGATGCCGAGCAAGAGGCCGGCCGCGCGCAGCCAGGCGCGGAGCGCGGGCGGGAGCTGCGTGGTGGCGAGGTCCACCCGCACGTGGGCGCCGCACTGGAAGGTGTAGGCGAGGCCGCCGAAGATCACCAGCACCAGGAGGAAACTCGCCACCTCGTCCACGAAGAGCAGCGGCGAGTTGAAGAAGTAGCGGAGCAGCACGTCGGCGGAGATGAGCACCGCGATGACCAGGGTGGCGACGCCGGACAGCAGCGCGGCCGCCCAGGAGAGGCGGGCGATCACTGGCCGAGCATCCGGATGGCCTGCTCCAGGAAGTCGGCGAGCGCGGAGTCCGTCGGGCTCCCCAGGCTGCTCGCCGCGATGGCGAGGGCGGCCGCCGCGGTCATGATCCAGGAGAGCCGGTTCATCGGAGCAGCCCCGCGACGATCTGGGGGAGCGCGGTCTCGGCCTTGCGCCGCTGATCGTCGGCGGTCTCTCCGCCCTTGCGATGCGGGATCACCACCAGGGCCAGGTCGGGCACGTTCTGCAGGCGCGCCTGCATGCGCGCCGCGTTCTCGAAATTATCCCAGACGATCGTCACGGTATGGATCCCGCGCTTCTCCAGCGCGGCCGCGTCGAGCACACTGCCCGACGTGCACGAGCCTCAGAGGCCGATGCCCACCACCGCCGCGCTCGCGGTAGCCGCGGCCTCGTCGATGAGGGGGCCCGGCGAGGGGGCGGTGCCGGACGGCTTCACCAGCCGTCGCACCGCCGCGCCGTGCTCGCGGCCCAGGAGCGCTTCCAGATGCGTGGTGAACGGGATGTCGAGGTTGTCGTCCACCAGCGCGATGGTGGCGCCCGCGAGCGCGCGCGGCCGCGCCGACGCGGGGCGGCTCCCGCCGTGCTCGGGCCAGACCGGGCTCAGGATCTCCATGGGCTCAGGCCCTCCGGATCGGGCGAGTGACCGCGAAGCCCCCGAAGCCGCCCCAGCCGGGCAGCACCGCCGCGAAGTAGCTGCGGCCGCCCGCCACCACGAGGTGGATGTCGTCCGGCTCCGCGGAGACCGGAACCCGGGTGGCGGGATTGTCGAGGTCGTAGCGGAGCGGGTAGCGGCCGGCGTCGCGCTCCATCTTCCGGAACTGCTCGTGCACCACGCCGCACGCCCGCACCTGCGCGATCGGCCGCCGCGCGTGCTCCCAGAGATAGCGGCGCACGTCGGTCTTGGACCAGCCGCGCTTGGCGAACTCCTCCGCGTTGAGTGGATTCAGCACCACCAGCATCTGCCCCATCACGTGCATGTTGTTGTTGCCGAGCCCGCACATGGAGTCGGTGAGCACGTGCAGCATCTCCTCCGGGGTGCCGTAGCAGAAGACGCTGTGCGGGCCCTCGCAGGCGAAGACGGTCACCGCATCGGAGCCGGGCGGGCGGCCCCGGTCCACGTGCAGGGGCGCCCACGGATTGTCCTCCTCTTCCTCCGCGATGCAGAAGGCGTACTCCCCCGGATGAGAGAGCGTGGCCTTGTCGGTATCCCACGGCACCGCGCCGCCCAGGTTCCACAGGGCGAGGCGCACCGCGCGCCCCACCGCCGCGTTGGCGCGGTAGCCGTTGCCGAAGACCCCGTCGCGCGAGTTGAAGCCGAGCTCGCGCGCGACGGGGCCGTTGACGATGACGAGGGGGACGCACATGTGGGTGGTCTGGGTCACCCCGTTGAGATTGTGGGCGGGGTCGAGCAGCGCCTCGAGCGCGGCGAGCACCACCGGGAAGTGGGCGGGCAGGCAGCCGCCCATGACCGCGTTGATGGCCAGCTTCTCGACGGTGGCGGGGCCGCCCTTGGGCGGTACCGGCCCGAGGCTCTCCTGCGGGTCGCGGCCCGCCCCCGCGATCATGGCCTCGACGCGCCGCCGCGTGGGCAGCACCACCGGAAGGCCGTCCGTCCAGTTGCGCTGGTAGAAGAGCTCCACCGCCTCGTCGTAGTCGTCGACGTCGAGGCGCTCCGAGATCAGGTTCATGAGCGGTCGGTCTCCTGGGCCGGCTGGGCGGCGCCGTATTGTCCCCGATTCCTCCCGACGCGACAAGCGACCATGGGCCCTTGACTTCCCCGGCGCCCCGCGCTATCGGTGTCGGACCCCCCCAACGGGAATCCATGGACGAACCGGCCCTTCGGGCGATGCTCGCGCAGGTGAAGCACGGCGGTCTCACGCGCCGGGGCTTCGTGCAGGCGCTCGCCGCGGCCGGACTCGGCGCCCCGATGGCCGGCCGTCTCCTGGGCGCGGCGGGGGTGGCCGCCGCGCAGCCGAGCGAGGCCGAGTTCACGCCCACCCGGCGCGGCGGGGGCGGCACCCTCCGCATGCTGATGTGGGACGCCCCCACCCTGCTCCACCCGCACTTCGGCCGCGGCCTCCG
>DATFUK010000317.1:0-6206 GCA_035260865.1 Candidatus Methylomirabilota bacterium
CCGCCGCCTCGTCAGCGCCGGCCGGCCGGGCAAGCTCGCCCTGACCGCCGCCCTGCGCAAACTGCTCGTCATTCTCAACGCCATCCTCCGCGATCAGCGTCCATGGCGCCCCGCTTGACGCGCAAGACAGTCGCTCAGACCTTCAGCACGGTGCGCAGCTCGGTCACCACGTCCTGGCGTTCCATGAATCGCGCCAGCTCGGTCAGGTGCTCGTCGAAGAACACGAACACGGGAATCGTGCGGTAGAGACCCCGCTTCAGGTACTGGTCCATCACGTCCGGGTTGGCGTCGCGCAGGAAGACCCGCATCTCCACGTCGGGCTCCCCCTCCACCAGCCGGGCCAGACCGGGGAAGCCCACGAGGGCGTCGCCGCACCAGTCCTCGGTGATGACCAGGATCTTGAGCTTGCGCCTGCGGATCGCCTCCCGATCGGCGGGCGTGAGGTCGGTCGCGGCCATGCGCTGCTCGAACCGCTCCTTGTTGGAGCGCATCTGCGCCAGGTAGGCCGCGAAGGTCATGCCCTGCGCGAATCGTTCCGGGGTCACCGTGGGGGATCCTTTTCGCCTCTAGCGCATGGTCGAGAGATCGACGGTGAACTTCGCCACCGTCTTCTCCTCGCCGTTCCGCACCAGGAGTACCACGGTCGCCCGCGGATCCAGCCCCTCGGCCGGGAAGACGTAGAGGCACCGCGCGGTGAACTGGCCGTCCTCGCCGCGGAGCGCGGTCCGCTCGTTCTGGGTGAAAGAGGCCTTGATCTCTTGCTGGCGCGCCACCAGCGCGGGGGTGTAGAAGCGCGCGAAGTCGATCTTGGCGCCGCGGAGGGTCGCCCACAGCACGACCTTGCCCTGCTGGTCCTTCAGCACCGACTCCACGTCGCGCGGCTTGAGCTCCTTGTCCTGGAAGGCGGAGTTGCGCGCGGCCAGGGCCAGCCGATGGAACGGGGTCATCACGGTGACGAGCTGGCCCTCGCCGCCACCCACGCGCCACTCGCCGCCCCAGCTCTCCATGGTCACGCTGCGGCGTCCGACCCGCACCGCTTCCTCACGGTCCTGCGGGGTCAGGGTGAACACAGCGGCATCGAGAGGAGCGCTGCAGGTCAGCGACAGGCCGGCCGCCAGCGCCGCGCACCACCACCGGCATGAGCGAAGCCGACTCATGTGCGCGGATTGTAGCACAGCGATTGCTCGCCTTCCGGACGGGGGGTATCGTGCGCGCATGCGCTGGCTGTGGCCGGTCCTGCTGGCGGTGCTGGTCGGCGGCTGCGCCACCGCCTTTCCGGAGTCGGTGATGCGCACCGTGGACACCCGGATCAGCGCCGACGAGCTCCTCCGGGAGCCCGCCGCCCTGACGGGCGCGCGGGTCATCCTGGGCGGCGAGATCCTGGCCGTCCAGCCCCGCCCGGGCCTCACCGAGATCGAGCTCCTCGCGCGGCGGCTGCGGGGCGACGACGCGCCCGAGCGCAGCGACCGCTCGCCCGGGCGCGTGCTCTTCCAAACCCCGGAGTTCCTCGATCCGGCGGTCTACGCCATGGGCCGGCGCATCACGGTGGTCGGCGAGGTCACCGGTGTGGAGGAGCGCAAGATCGGCGAGGTGCCCTATCGGTACCCGGTGATCCGGGTGGAGCGCATCCGCCTCTGGCCGAAGGACGTGGCGGTGGGATCAGCCTACTATTCGTATCCTGGGCCGTATCCCTGGGGCTACGGCCTGTACGCGCCTTACTACGATCCGTTCTACATCGGCCCGCGCCGGTACTATCCCGGCTGGTGGTGGTAGCGGGCGCGACCTGCGCGGCCCTACTTCCCGATCTGCACGTCCGAGAAGGCCGCCGGATCGAGGTGCTTCGCGGCGACGCGCTGGATGTCGGCCGCGGTGACCCGCCCGATCCGCTCCTTGTAGCGCTCCGGGTAGTCGAGCCCGAGCCCGTTCTCTTCCACCGCGCCCAGGAACCGCGCGAGCTTACCCGACGTGTCGAGGCGGAGCGGGAAGCTGCCGATCAAGTACGACTTGGCCAAGGACAGCTCTCGCGGGGCGACCGGCTCCCGTCCGAGCCGCGTCATCTCCGCGCGGGTGAGACGCAACGCCTCCTCCACCCCGTCGGTCCGGGTCTGCAGCGAGACGAGGTACGAGGCGCCGTGTCGCGCCGGCATGAGCGAGCTGTAGACCGAGTAGGCGAGGCCCCGCTCTTCCCGCACGCGCGTGTAGAGCCGGGACGCGGACCCGCCGCCCAGGATGTAGGTCGCCACGGACAGCGCGAAGTAGTCGGGATCGTCCTGCCTGATGGACGGCCGCCCGAGCAGCGCGGTGGTCTGGGTCAGGTCCCGCACGATCTTGCGCTCCTGGGCGGGCGTGACCGGCGGCGCCTTCGGCACCGGGGGCACCGGCTCGGCGGGCGCGGTCCAGTCGCCGAGCCGCTGCAGCAGCTCCCGGCGGATCTCCGCCACCGTCACGTCGCCGACCGCGACGATGTTCGCCCCGTCCGGCCGGTAGTGCCGCTGGTAGAAGGCGGTCACCTGCTCCCGCGTGAGCTTGCCCATGGACTCGATGGTGCCGGACACCGGCCGCCCGTACGGATGCCCGGGGAACATCATCCGGCTCAGCTCGCGGGCGGCCACCGTCTCCGGCTCCTGTTCCGACCGGCGCAGCGCGCCCTGGATCTCCGTCACCTTGCGCGTCAGCTCGTCGGGCGAGAACGCGGGCTGCCGCAGCACCTCGGCGAGCAGGTCCAGCCCGAGCGCGAGGTCCTTCTTGAGCACCGAGAGCGTGACCGCCGCGCCATCGCTGCCCGCACCGGCCTCGAGGCTGCCGCCCACGAACTCGATGACCCGATCCAGCTCCGGCCCGGAGCGCCGCGCGGTGCCGCGGGTGAGCAGCTCCGCGGTGAGGCTGGCGACGCCAAGGGCCTCCGCCGGGTCGTACACCGCCCCGGCCGGCAGCCCGACGCGCACCACCACGATGGGGATCGCGGGCCGCTCGGCCACCAGCAGCACCGCGCCGTTCGGCAGGATCTCGCGGTGGGCCAGGGGGCCCGCCGCCTGCGCGGGCCCGGCGAGCAGCAGGAGCAGCACGGTCAGGATCACTCGCATGAGCGCCTCTCTCGTCAATCGAGCTGTTTGCGGAACTTGAGCACCGCCAGGGAGAACACCACCGTCCCGAAGATCATCAGCGGCACGAGCGAGGGCCACAGGTACTCGAAGCCCACGCCCTTGAGGATGATACCGCGCACGATCTTCAGGAAATAGGTCAGCGGGATGATCGCGGCCAGATACTGCGCGCCGGCGGGCATGCCCTCGATGGGGAAGAGCAGCCCGGAGAGGTAGATGGACGGCAGGAACGTGAGGAACGCGAGCTGCATGGCCTGCGGGACCGTGCGGGAGGCGGTGGAAAGCAGGATGCCCACCCCGAGCGTGCCCATCATGAAGACGAGCGACAGCGCGTAGAGCAGCGGGAGGCTGCCACGGATCGGCACGTCGAAGACGTAGTGGGCGACCGCCAGGGCCATGGTCATCTGGCCGAAGGCCACCAGCAGGTTCGGAACGATCTTGCCGAGCAGCAGCTCCCAGCGGCGGATGGGGCTCACGATCAGCGCCTCCAGCGTGCCCTTCTCCCGCTCGCGAACCACCGAGACCGCCATCGCGGTGATCGTGGTCTGCATCAGGAGCGCCCCGATCAGCCCCGGCACGATGAAGATGGCCGAGACGAGGTCGGGGTTGTACCAGGCGCGGACGCGCACGTCCACCGGCGGCTCCGCCTGACGGGCGAGGCGCGTGCCCTCGAGCGTCTGGGTGAGCACCTGGAGCGAGCGCTGGGCGCCCAGCGACGTCGCCGCGTTGAGGGCCGAGGTCGCGACCTGGGGATCGGAGGCGTCCACGATCACCTGGATGGCCGCGTCCTGGCGGGTGAGCCGCCGGGCGTAGTCGGGCGGGATCACCACCCCGACCTTGGCCTCACCCGAGTCGATGAGCCGGGTCAGCTCCTTGTGGCTGGCGACGCGGCGGCGTACGTCGAAGTACTGGCTGTTCTCCATCGCCTCCAGGAAGAGGCGGGCCTCGAGGCTGCCCGACTGCTCGAAGACCGCGGTCGGGATGTGCTTGACGTCGGTGTTGATGGCCCAGCCGAAGATGAACAGCATGGCCACCGGCACCGCCAGGGCCAGCACGAGCGCGAGCATGTCGCGCTTGAGGTGGATGAACTCCTTCACGATGATGCCGAGCAGGCGCGAGCCCATCAGGGCGTCTCCAGCGCGCGGAGCTGCTCGCGGAGGCGGGCCTTGCGCTGCTTGTCCACGAAGGAGACGAAGAGGTCCTCCACCGAGGGCTCGACCTCCTGCACCCATCGGACCTCGAGCCCTTCCGCCCTCAGATGCTGCTCGATATCCGATGCGGTCAGCGCGCGGTCTCCCACCACCAGGCGCAGTCGCGCGCCGACCCGCTGGATCTCCTCGATCGCGTCCCAGTCGCCCAGGACATCCGCGGCGCGGCGGAGCTCCGCGGTCTCCACCTCCATCACCGGCTGGCGGAAGGTCGTGGTCTTGATGGACGCGGGCGAGCCCTGGGCGATGAGCTTGCCCTGGTAGATGAACCCGAGCGTGTCGCAGAGCTCGGCCTCGTCCATGTAGTGCGTCGTCACCAGGATCGTGGTGCCCTCGTCGGCCAGCCGGCGGATCAGGCCCCAGAAGTTCCGGCGCGACACCGGGTCCACTCCCGCGGTGGGCTCGTCGAGGAAGACCAGCCGGGGCGCGTGCACGAGCGCGCAGGCCAGGGCGAGCCGCTGGCGGTAGCCGCCCGAGAGCGTGCCCGCGAGCTGGCGCTCGCGGCCGCCCAGGTCGGCGAGCTGGATCATCTGGCCGATCCGCCCCGCGTGGATCGCGCGGGGTACCATGTAGACGCGGGCGTAGAACGTGAGGTTCTCGTTCACGGTGAGATCGTCGTAGAGCGAGAACTTCTGCGACATGTAGCCGATCACCGACTTGATCCGCTCGGGCTGGGCGACCAGGTCGATGCCGAGCACGGTCCCCCCGCCCTCGCTCGGGGCGAGCAGCCCGCACAGCATCCGGAGCGTGGTGGACTTGCCCGCCCCGTTCGGCCCCAGGAACCCGTAGAGCTCCCCCGCGCGCACCTGCAGGTCGAGGTGGTCCACCGCGACCCGTTTGCCGAACCGGCGCGTCAGCCCATGGGTGACGACGGCGTGGGCGCCCGTCTCGACTGCCGGCTCAGTCAATATCGGCATCCGCGGGCATCCCGGGCTTGAGGATGCCCTCCGGGTTGTCCACGGCGATCTTGATCCGGAAGACCAGGTTCACGCGCTCCTTCTTGGTCTGGACGTTCCGGGGCGTGAACTCGGCCTCCGAGGAGATCTCCGTGATGCGACCCGGGAACCGCCGGGCCGGATAGCCGTCCACCGCCACTCGGGCGGGGCTGCCGACCTTGATCCGCGCGATCTCTTCCTCGGGGACATAGGCCCGGACCCAGATGTCCGATGGCTTCATCAGGGTCAGGATCGGCACGCCTGGATTGGCGAGCTCGCCGACCTCGAGGTTCTTGCGAAGGACCACCCCGTCAACTGGTGACAGAATGGTCATTTCCTTGAGGCGTGTCTTCGCCATGTCGAGCGCGTTCCGGGCCTGGGCGAGCTGACCTTGGGCGGCCTCGATCTGGTCGGGACGCGAGCCGGCTTCGAGCAGCAGCAGCTTCTGCCGCGCGGACTTCTCCTGGGCCACCGCCACCTCGTACGTCTGGCGCGCCCGGTCTACCTCCTGCGCCGCGATCAGCGTCTGGCGGAACAGGTCTTCCGCCCGCCGGAAGTCGCGCTCGGTCCACACCCGCGTCGCGGAGGCGCTCTGGAGGGCCGCCCGGGCGTCCTCCATCTCCTCGCGCCGGGCTCCCGCCAGGAGATCGTTCAGGGTGGACTGGGCGGTCCGGACCGCAGCCTCCTGCCGTCGCACCTCGGCGGCCTGCTCGGCCTCGTCCAGGCGCACCAGGAGCTGACCGGCCGCGACCCGGTCGCCCTCGTTGACCGGACGCTCGGCGATGCGGCCGACGATCTTCGCGCTCACGTCCACCTGGATCGCCTCGATGGTCCCGGTGACGCTCACGAGGGGCTTCTCGCCGCCGGACCGGAAGAGCCGGCCTCCGTAGGCGTAGGCCAGGCCCAGGACGAGGAGCAGGGTGAGCACCAGGGCCCCCTTGGCCAGCCGGGAGATCATCGAA
>DATFUK010000318.1:0-12607 GCA_035260865.1 Candidatus Methylomirabilota bacterium
GGGCTGGTTGAAGGGGGCCTCGCCGAGCACGACCTCGGCCCACGCGCAGTACATCTGGACCTTGGCGATGTCGGGGACGAAGGCGGGGACGATGATCCGCGTATTGATCTTGTCGTCCTTGAGCTTGAGCCGATCCAGCAGGTAGACGGTGCCCTTGGAGTCCACGAGCTGCCAGTGCGGATCCGGCGAGCCCGGCACCTGGAAGTCGCCGGACAGGCTCAGCGTCGTCTTGTCGCCCTGCTTGGAGAGCGTCACCGTGCCGCCGTTGACCGCTTTCCCGGTGAACGGCCTGGTCATCTCGTCGGCCGCGGCGATCGAGCCGGCGCCGAGCACGGCCACCGCGAGGCCGACCACGAGGACCATCTGGAGCATCCGACCCGTGCGAACACGCTGCATCATGAAGACCTCCTTTGACGTTCGAGTTGTGCGCCGTTCTGGCGCTGGGGATTGGACACGGGCGACGCGGGCGACGGTTCGCGGGGGCGCGAACGCCATCAAGCCGGGCGACGGCGGCGGGCGATCTCCTGCAGCACGAGCAGCATCCCCGCGGTGACCACGAGGCAGGGTCCGATGAGCCCGAGTCCAGCGCGCGTCGCGAGCAGGCCGGTGAGGCCCGGGATCGCCGCGGTGCCAAGATAGGCGCCGGCCACCTGGAAGCCGATGGCGGAGGTGGCGTGCGACGGTCCGAGGTGGGCCGGCGTCTCCGCGATCAGCGTCGGAAAGATCGGAGCCAGCGCGAAGCCCAGCACCGCCAGCCCCAGGAGGCCCGCGCCCATGCCGGGATCCCACCAGACCAGCAGGGTGCCGGCGAGGGCGCCGAGCGTGCCGATGCGAAGGAGCGTGTCGGCGGCCAGCCGACTCGCGAGAGCTCCGGAGACCACGCGCCCCGCGGTGAGGCCGGCCCAGTAGATCGCGACCCAGACGCCGGCGGCTCCGGCGGTGAGCCCGCGCGCTTCGGTGAAGAGGCTGTAGGTCCACTGGCCGGCGGTGACCTCGAGGCCCGTGTAGACGAAGAACAGGGCGACGTTGAGCCAGACGCGCGGCCGCCCCAGCGTCTCGACGAGCCCGGCCGGCAGCTCGGGCGGCCCTTTCCGCCCATCGTGCTCCGGGCGCGCAATCGTCCAGAGACGGATCGTGACCAGGAAGCTCACCGCCATCGCGGCGAGGACGAGGCCGATGATCGCGTAGCCCCAGCGCCATCCGAGGCTCGAGGTCACGACCGCGGTCATGAGGAGCGGGCCGAGCATCGCGCCGACGCCGTAGCAGGCATGAAGCCAGCTCACCAGGCGCGGCGAGAAGCGCGCGGCCGCGAACGCGTTGATGCCCGCGTCGATCGCTCCGGCCCCGAGGCCGGCCAGGAGGCCCGCTCCGACCATGACGCTCCAGGCGGGCGCGAGGGCGTAGGCCAGCGAGTTCGCGACCATCAGAACGCTGCTCCAGAAGAGGACCCGCCCGACGCCGAGCCGCGAGACGAGGGCGCCACTGCTGAAGCTCGAGGCCAGATAGCCCACCATGGCGGAGGCGAGCAGGGCGCCGAGCTGGCTCGGAGGCAGGCCGAAGCTCCGTCGGATCGAGGGCCACGCCACGCCCAGGACCCCGTCGGGCAGGCCCAGGCTCACGAATGCGACGAGAGCGATGGCGACCAGCATGCTACGTTCGGACGCGGGCCGGGAGCCCGGCGGTTCCCGGCCGTGCGCGAATCGCGACCGGACCGGGGAGCATCGGACGGAGGACGTGATGAGACCTTCTTCCTCTCCCGCTGAGCGCGCCGATCGCGTGCCCCCCGGCGCCGGGTCCGCGCTCGCTACTCGGTCTGGCTCCGGTAGGTCACCGTCTCCTCTCCGACCCGGACCTGGGCGTCCCAGGTGACGTCGATGGCGCCCTGCACGCTCTGGTGCGCGGGACAGCCCTGCGGATGCGCGATGAGGGCGCGCTCGGTCGCCTCGCGGCTCTCCGCGGGCACCGCGAGCTCGTAGTGCATGTGGATGGACTTGATCCGGATGGTCTTGCCCACGCCGACGATGCGGCCCTCGACGGTCGCGGTGTAGCGGTCACGGTCGAACGCGATCTTGCGCCCTGCCAGGGCGCCGCGAAGAGTGCCGTACATTCAGCCGGCGACGGCCGCGACGATGTGGTCGAGGGTCGAGGCGACCGGCGGGCCCTCCGCGACCCCGTAGTACTCGCGCAGCTTGCCCTGCACGCCGTAGACCACCGGGGCGGGCACCTCCCCGAGATACGCGTGGCGGTAGCCGTGCCGGTACTCGAGCCGGGACTGGGAGACGTATTCGAAGTCGTCGGGCATCGGGGCCTCCTTGAAGGTGACAGTACGCGGTTGGACACGCCCAGGCCGCCGCGGGATTCGCGAACCGCGGCCCGGAGTCGCCGTGTCCTAGGGGCGTGCTCGCGGATCGTAGCCCGCGGGCCCTCGGGAGTCAACGACATCAGCCAAAGGAGAGATCGAGATGAACAAGACCCAGCTCATGATCACGTCCGCCATGGTCGCCGCGTTCTCGCTGCCGTTGCTGGCCGGCGCCCAGACCCCCGCCCCCTCACCGAAGTTCGAGCACGAGAAGTGCTTCGGCATCGCGAGGGCCGGGAAGAATGACTGCCAGACCGCCAACTCGTCGTGTGCCGGGACCTCGCGGCGCGACAAGCAGGGCGACGCCTGGATTTACGTGCCGAAGGGGACCTGCGACCGGGTCGTGGACGGCAGCCTGATGGCGAAGAAGTAGGCCGCCGATGATCTCGGGCGGCGTGGCGGTGACCCCGGGCCAGGTTGGCATCGGCCTGCGGGCGCCGCACGTCGCCGAGATCATGGCGGGTCGCCCGCGCATCGGGTGGCTCGAGGTCCACACCGAGAACTACCTGGGCGGGGGCCCGGCGGCGCGGGCCCTCGGAGTCATCCGCGAGAGCCACCCGCTGTCGCTTCATGGGGTGGGGCTTTCGCTGGGCAGCGTGGAGGGCCTCGATCGCCGGCACCTGGCCCGCGTTGCCGAGCTGGCGCGCCGGATCGAGCCGGCGCGGGTCTCCGAGCATCTCTCCTGGAGCGTCGCGGGCGGCGTCTACTTCAACCACCTGCTGCCGCTGCCGTACACGGAGGAGAGCCTGGCCCTGGTCGCGGCCCACGTGAGCCAGGTCCAGGAGGCGCTCGGGCGCCCGCTCCTCGTCGAGAACCCGTCGAGCTATCTGCGCTTCCGGCACTCGTCGATCCCGGAGCCCGAGTTCCTGGGCGAGCTGTCGCGGCGGACCGGCTGCGGTCTGCTGTGCGACGTCAACAATGTCTTCGTCTCGTGCGCGAATCTCGGTGACGATCCTGAGGCATACCTGGCCGCGCTTCCGCCGGAGGCGATCGGCGAGATCCATTTGGCCGGCCATACCCGGAACGACGCCGACGGCCACACCATCCTGATCGACGACCATGGGTCGCGGGTGGCGGGTCCGGTCTGGGATCTCTACGAGCGGGCGGTCGCCCGGTTCGGACCCGTGCCCACCCTGATCGAGTGGGACACCGACATCCCGGCGCTCGACGTCCTGCTGGAAGAGGCGCGGACGGCCGAGCGGATCCTGGAACGCCTGGGCGCGGCGGGAGGGGTCCGTGGCCTCGCTGCGTGAGCTCCAGCGGGACGTCCGGCGGGCGCTGCTCGGCCGCGGCGATGACGCAGCGGCGGCCGCGGTGGTGGAGGACGGGCTCACGGCCCAGGCGCGGCTCGGGATCTACCGCCACCACGTGTTCACCACGCTGACCGCGGCGCTCCAGGCGACCTTTCCGGTGGTGTGCAGGCTGGTGGACGAGCGATTCTTCGCCTACGCGGCCGACCAGTACATCCGGCAGGATCCTCCGGCGGGTCCGTGTCTCTTCGAGTACGGCGCGACGTTTCCCGCGTTTCTCGCCGAGTTCCCGGCGTGCGAGGGGTCGCCGTATCTGGCGGACGTGGCCCGGCTCGAGTGGGCGATGAACCGCGCGCTGCATGCGCCTGACCACGTGCCGATCGAGCCTACGGTGCTTCGGGATCAGGTCTCCACGGTCAGCGGCGGGGAGGTCTTCTGCCTCGACCCCTCGCTCTCCTTGGTGGCTTCGCCCTGGCCGATCGATCGGATCTGGCGGGCGAACCAGCCGGACGCCGATCCCGACGTGACGGTCGATCTGAGGGCGGGCGGCGTCCGGCTCGAGGTGCGGCGGGTGGGCGACGACGTGGTCTTCCGCGGCCTCGACCCCGGAGCCTTCGCGTTCCGCCACGCTCTCGCGGAGAGCCGTCGCCTTGCGGAGGCGGTCGGCCGGGCGCGGGCCGTGGACGAGGGCTTCGATCTGGCCGCCGCCCTCGCCGCACTCTTCGCGGAAGGCCTGCTGGCCGACATCGCTCGCGCGGTCTGAGCGGCTCGCGCGCCCGGCGAACCGGCGCCGGCCCTCCCCGCATCCAAGTCCCCGTGCAGGCATCCCTGATCGAGGAGAGTGACCGATGAACCATTCGGCGGTGAGCACTCAGGTAGGTTCCGTGGGCCTTCGCTTCCGTCTCGCCGATCTGATCGCGCGGGTCGGCCGATTCCCGCTCTCGATCCATCAGCTCCTCTTCCGGCTCGCCATCGCGGGCGTTTTCCTGCGGGCGGGCCTGACCAAGATCACGAGCTGGGAGTCGACGGTGGCGCTGTTCGCGGACGAGTACAAGGTGCCGGTGCTGGCCCCGCACCTGGCCGCCGCGATGGCCGCGAGCCTCGAAGTCGGCTGCTCGGTGCTCCTGCTGTTCGGGCTCGGCACCCGGCTCGCCGCGCTCCCCCTGATCGGGATGATCATGACCATCCAGCTCTTCGTCTATCCGCAGGCCTGGTCCGAGCACCTCGTCTGGGGCTCGATCCTCCTCTTTCTCGTGACGCGCGGCGGGGGTGCCATCTCGCTCGACCGCCTGATCACCGGCCGCGCCGAGTAGGTCGTCGAACCCGCCATCATGAACACCACACGCCGGACGGCGGAAGAGCAGCGGCTTCACGCGGCAGGTGATCGCTCGGCCCACTGGAAGCGCTGGGGGCCCTATCTCAGCGAGCGCCAGTGGGGCACGGTACGCGAGGACTACAGCGCCCACGGCACCGCCTGGGACTCCTTCCCCCACGATCACGCCCGCTCCCGGGCCTATCGCTGGGGCGAGGACGGGCTGGCCGGCATCTCGGACAACCACCAGCGGCTCTGCTTCGCGCTCGCGCTCTGGAACGGCCGCGACCCGATCCTGAAGGAGCGGCTGTTCGGGCTCACCGGCAACGAGGGCAACCACGGCGAGGACGTCAAGGAGTACTACTTCTACCTCGACTCCACGCCGACCCACTCGTACATGAAGTACCTCTACAAGTACCCGCAGGCCGCGTTCCCCTACGGGCGCCTCGTGGAGGAGAACCGCCGGCGGGGCCGCGGCGCGCCCGAGTTCGAGCTGGTGGACACCGGCGTCTTCGACGAGGACCGCTACTTCGAGGTGGTCGTCGAGTACGCCAAGGCCGAGGTCGACGACGTCCTGATCCGGGTCAGCGTGACCAACCGCGCGCCCGAGGCGGCCGAGTGCCACCTGCTGCCCACGCTCTGGTTCCGGAACACGTGGTCGTGGGAGACCGGGAGCCCGAAACCCCGCCTGGCCGCCTCGGGCGCCGCCGTGATCGAGGCGGAGCACGATTCGCTCGGCCTGCGCTGGCTCGCCTGCGACGGCGCGCCGGAGCTGCTCTTCACCGAGAACGAGACGAACTTCGAGCGGCTCTACGGGGTCGCCAATCACGGCCCCTACGTCAAGGACGGTATCAACGACTGCGTGGTCGAGGGGCGGCCCGATGCCGTGAATCCCGCGCGCGAGGGCACCAAGGCGGCGGCCCACTACCGGCTGGTGCTGCAACCGGGGGAGACCGCCTCGGTCAAGCTCCGGCTCAGCAACACGCCGCCCCACGGCCGGTGCCTCGCCGGGGAGTTCGAGGCGCTCTTCGCCCAGCGGGTCCGCGAGGCGGACGAGTTCTACGGCACCGTCATTCCCGCGTCCCTCGACGCGGACGGGCGCGGCGTGATGCGGCAGGCGTTCGCGGGCCTGCTCTGGAGCAAGCAGTTCTACCACTATCACGTCCGGAACTGGCTCGCGGGCGACCCCGCCTTCCCGTCGCCCCCCGCGGAGCGGCTCGAGGGCCGCAACCATGAATGGGCGCACCTCTACAACGAGGACATCATCTCGATGCCCGACAAGTGGGAGTATCCGTGGTACGCGGCCTGGGACCTGGCGTTCCACTGCGTCCCGCTGGCCCTGGTCGATCCGGACTTCGCCAAGGAGCAGCTCATCCTGTTCCTGCGCGAGTGGTACATGCACCCGAACGGCCAGATCCCGGCCTACGAGTGGGCGCTCGGCGACGTGAACCCCCCGGTGCACGCGTGGGCCGCGTGGCGCGTCTACAAGATCGAGAAGCGGGTGCGCGGCACCGCGGACCGTCGTTTCCTCGAGCGCGTGTTCCAGAAGCTCCTGCTGAACTTCACGTGGTGGGTGAACCGCAAGGACGCGGAGGGGATGAACGTCTTCCAGGGCGGCTTCCTCGGCCTCGACAACATCGGGGTGTTCGACCGCTCGGCGCCGCTGCCGACCGGCGGGCACATCGACCAGTCCGACGGCACGAGCTGGATGGGGATGTACTGCCTGAACATGCTCGCGATCGCGCTCGAGCTGGCGAGCGAGAACTCCGCCTACGAGGACGTGGCGAGCAAGTTCTTCGAGCACTTCGTCTACATCGCTCACGCGATGGACCACCGGGGCGAGTCGGACACGTCCCTCTGGGACGAGGCGGACGGCTTCTTCTACGACGTGCTGCACGTGCCGGGCGGCCCGACGCGCCGGATGAAGGTCCGCTCCATGGTCGGGCTGATCCCGCTCTACGCGACCGAGACGCTGGAGCCCGAGATCGTGGACCGCCTGCCCGGCTTCAAGCGGCGGATGCAGTGGTTCATCGACCACCATCCCGACTTCCGCGACCACGTCCAGGAGATCGAGGAGCCCGGACGGGGCATCCGCCGTCTGCTGTCCATCGTGACCGCCGAGCAGCTCCCGAAGGTGCTGCACGTGATGCTCGACGAGAGCGAGTTCCTCTCGCCCTACGGCATCCGCGCGCTGTCGCGGTACCATCACGACCACCCCTTCGTGGAGCAGGTGATGGGCACCGAGTATCGAGTCGCCTACGAGCCGGGCGAGTCGAGCACCGGGCTCTTCGGCGGCAACTCGAACTGGCGGGGGCCCATCTGGTTCCCGGTGAACATCCTGCTGATCGAGGCGTTGCAGAAGCTGCACCACTTCCACGGCGATGCCGTCAAGGTGCCATGCCCGACCGGCTCGGACCAGCTCATGTCGCTGCGGGATACGAGCATCGAGCTGGAACGGCGGCTGACCCGCATCTTCCTGCGCGATCCGGCCGGCCGCCGGCCGGTGCTGGGCACGACCGAGAAGTTCCAGACCGACCCGCACTGGCGGGATCTGATCCCCTTCCACGAGTACTTCCACGGCGACACCGGAGCGGGGGTGGGCGCCAGTCATCAGACCGGGTGGACCGCGCTCATCGCCAAAGTGCTCGATCAGCTCGGAGAGGGGCCGCGGTCCGACGAGGCGCCGCGGAAGGTGAGCCGGACGGCTGAGGGAAGGCCGCGGCCGAGGAGTCGCTCATGAGCCGGCACTGGTCGGTGATCCTGGCGGGCGGCGACGGCGTACGGCTGCGCGCGTTGACGCGCGGTCTCACGGGTGACGACCGGCCCAAGCAATTCTGCGCCCTGGTGGGTCCCGACGCCCTGCTCACCGAGACGCGTCGGCGGGCCGCGCTGGTTGCGCCCGCGCATCGCACCCTGGTGGTGGTCAACCGGGCCCACGAACGATTCTACACGCCGCTGCTCGCCGACCTCCGCGTGCGCGCGGTGGCCCCCCAGCCCGAGAACCGGGGCACCGCGCCCGGGATCCTCTACGCGCTGCTTGTGCTCGCCGGGAGACAGGCGGCGGGAGACTCGGTGGCGTTCCTGCCATCGGATCACTTCGTTTCCGACGACGCCGCGTTCATGGGGCAGGTGGAGCAGGCGTTCGACGGCTGCGCGTGCCGACCCGATCTCGTGACCCTGCTCGGGATCGCGCCGGACCGTGCGGAGCCCGGGTACGGCTGGATCGAGCCCGGTGACCCCGTGGCGGGCGCCGACGGGTCGGGCCTGCGGGAAGTCCGGCGCTTCTGGGAGAAGCCGGAAGCCGCCCACGCGGAGCGATTTCGCGCCCAGCGCTGGCTCTGGAACAGCTTCGTCATGGTCGGGCGCGTCTCGACCCTGCTCGCCCTCGTCCGGCTCACGGTGCCGGACCTCTACCGCTCCTTTGCCGGAATCGGCCCCGCCCTGGGCACGGTCGGCGAGTTCGCGGCGCTGGAGCGGCTCTACTGCGGCCTGCCGTCGGTGGATTTCTCCCGGCAGGTCCTGGCCGCGCGGCCCGACCGCCTCGCCGTCCTGCCGGTGCGAGGTGTGCATTGGAACGATCTGGGGGACCCGGAGCGCGTGCTGGCCACGCGGCGCCGGACCCAGCCAATGCCGATGCGAGAGCCGACCCTGCACCCGGTTTCGGCGTGACCACCCCTGGCCGGTCGGGGGCAGCCGAAACCCCATCTGGCCGAACCTCGGCCGCGGCTCCCTGCGTCTAAGCCCCATGTACCTCGATATGCGGCAGGCCCTCCGCGGACACTGGCCGGAATACCTGATGGAAGCGGCAGGACTCGGGCTCTTCATGCTGTCCGCGTGCGCGTTCACCGTCCTCCTCTACCACCCCGAGTCACGGGTCGGGCGGTCGGTCGAGCCGGAGATACTGAGACGCCTCCTGATGGGGCTGGCGATGGGGCTGACGGCGGTGGCCCTGATCTACTCGCCATGGGGCCGGCGCTCCGGCGCCCACCTGAACCCGGTGGTCACGCTCGCCTTCTGGCGTATGGGCAAGATCGCCGGCTGGGACGCGACCTTCTACGTGGTCGCCCAGTTTCTGGGGGGGCTCACCGGGGTGTTGGCCGCGCGGGCCTGGCTCGGAGGCCGGGTCGCCGATCCGGCCGTCCACTACGCCGCGACCATCCCGGGACCGGCGGGGCCCCTGCTGGCCTTCGGGGCGGAGATCGCGATCGCGTTCATGCTCATGCTGGTCGTGCTCATCGTGTCCAACAGCCGCCAGCAGGCGTTCACCGGTCTCTGCGCGGGGGCCCTCGTGGCGACCTTCATCACGATCGAGGCGCCGCTGTCCGGCATGAGCATGAACCCGGCGCGAACCCTGGCCTCGGCGGTGCCGGCGGGGACCTTCACCGCCCTCTGGGTCTACTTCACGGGGCCGTTGATCGGCATGTTCCTGGCGGGCGACGTGTACCTGGCCGCCGCGCGCGGGCGGGCAGCGGTTTGCGCGAAGCTCTACCACCACCCCGGGGCTCGCTGCATCTTCCGTTGCGGCTACGCGGAGCGGCCTCTCGCCGAGGTATCGGCGCCGGGCGCCCGCTCGACCGCGGTGATCGCCTCGGTGTGGCTGGTGGCCCTGAGCGTCCTCGCCGCGCCCGCGGTGCTGGCCCAGCCGCCCACCGCGTCACCTCTCGCGGCGGCATCCGTGAACCCGGCCGCGGGTCGCATCGCCACGGTTGGGGCGATCGGTCTCACCGTGTCGGACATGGATCGGTCGATGGCGTTTTACGCGGGGGTGCTGGGCTTCGAGAAGATCTCGGACGTGGAGGTGTCGGGTCCCGCCTACGAGCGCCTGACCGGAGTCTTCGGGTTACGGGCGCGGGTGGTGACGATGCAGCTCGGAGCCGAGCATATCGAGCTGACCGAGTACCTGACCCCGCGCGGGCGTGCCGCTCCGGCCGACTCCCGCTCGAACGACGCCTGGTTCCAGCACGTCGCGATCATCACCAACGACATCGAGCAGGCGTACCTCTGGCTGCGCCGCCACAAGGTGCAGCACGTCTCGACCGGGCCGCAGCGGCTGCCGGACTGGAACCCGAAGGCGGGCGGGATCGTCGCCTTCTACTTCAGGGATCCGGACGGGCACCCGCTCGAGATCCTCCAGTTCCCGTCCGGCAAGGGCGACGCGCGCTGGCACCGGCCGAGCGACCGCATCTTCCTCGGCATCGATCACACCGCGATCGTAGTGACCGACACGGACCGCAGTCTCCGCTTCTACCGGGACACGCTCGGGCTGCGGGTGGCCGGGGAGAGCGAGAACTGGGGATCGGAGCAGGAGCGGCTCAACCAGGTGTTCGGGGCCCGGCTGCGTATCACGACGTTGCGGGCCGACACCGGGCCCGGCGTCGAGCTGCTCGAGTACCTGACTCCACGGACCGGCCGGCCCGCGCCGCAGGATGCGACGGCCAATGACCTGGTGCACTGGCATACTACGGTGGTGCCCGGAGATCCGGCCGCGACGGCCTCCCGGCTACGCGCCGGGCGCGCCGACTTCGTCTCGCCCGACGTGGTGTCGCTGCCCGACCGCGCGCTGGGATTCAGCGCGGGATTCCTGGCGCGTGACCCGGATGGACACGCCCTGCGCGTGACCTCACGGTGAAGAAAGGATCCGTGTCCACATGACCTGCAAGGAGGCCATCGACGTCCTCGGAGACTATCTCGAGGAGACTCTCTCGGAGGATCTGGCCCAGGAGCTCGAGCGGCACCTGGGCGATTGCGCCGCCTGCCGCGCCTATCTCAACACGTACCGGAAGACGCGCGAGCTGACCGGCAAGGCCGGCCGCGGCCCGATGCCGGACGAGATGAAGAAGCGGGTCCACCGCTTCCTCCTCGACCGGCTGAAAGGCGACGCCGGAAGCTAGCCGCCGGGACGCCAGCCCAGAACCAAATGCGCGGGGCGGTCGGGACAGAACGCGCCGGAAGTGGGGAGAGTTTACGGTCAGGCGCCGGGGTAGCTCAGTGGCAGAGCAACTGATTCGTAATGAGCCCCCGGCGCCTCCTCACCACGTGCAACACGACGTAAACCCCAGAAACCAGACGCAACGACCATGAGTAGTGTCAGCCCGCGTCGTCCTCCGTCTGCCTGCGTTGGAACCGGAATGGAATCAGGCCAGGGAGCCAAGGCGGGAGCCGGCGCACTGACTCCACCGCCGGATCATGACCAGCCCGACGAGCCGATTCATGGGATACGCGTCGGTGGTGACGCGCCGATAATATGCCGAGATCGAGGCCAGGACTTCGGGTGGCAACTTGCTTCCGACGTCCTTGCGGACCTGCACGTCGAACATCAAGGCGAACCACAATACCGCGACGAGAAACCCAGCGCCGGCTGCCGCAAATGCATGCATGGAGTCTAATCTCGATCCTCATCTTCATTGCGGTTGGGATCATGCGGTCGTCTCCCGTGGCCTACAACCGCTAGGGCAAATACCAGGGTCATGACCGCCGTGGCGATCAGGAAGACGACAAGGCCCAGGCGGCATTCCGGGTCGCTCCAGGTCTTGCTCCCCAGCCAGCCCAAGACGATACCGATACCGACGAGGCCGGTGTCCCTCATCCTCGACTCTCGTGGCGATAAGGCATAGCGCTCAGCGCCAGGATACTCTCGGCCGTCTTGTTGCGGACCCTGGTTTACGAACGGAGCCGGTCGGATCTCTCGCGGGTCGGTGGGCCTGTGCCCCTCGAGGAGGCAAGGATCCGGGAAGTCCGAGCTTAGCCGGAGGTTCGAAGCGGATCTGGAATGGACGACGGGCGCCGCGCATTGAGCCGGGGGTAGCAGCGCGCGGCATTGTCCCAGAGCAGCTTGCGCCGCGCCGTCTCGGAGATCGAACGCCAGCCGAGCACCACCTCGACCGACTTCGGAAACCAGCTCTCCGAGTGCGGGTAGTCCGTGGCGAACATCAGGGTGTCCTCGCCGAGCGCCTCGATGGCGTGGCGCAGCGACTGCTCGCCCTCGTGAAGCTGGATGCTCTGGAAGTACCGGGGCCCGCGGACGTACTCGCTGGGCTTGCGCGCCAGCGGCGGCAGGGCGTGGCGGGACATCTCGGCGAGCTCGTCCAGCCGCGCCGCCCAGGACGCCAGCCAGCCGTGGCCGCATTCCAGAGAGGTCAGGCGTAGCCGGGGATGGCGATCGAGCACACCGGCGCCGATCAGCGCCGCCATGTTGCGCTGCGCATTCCACACATGGCCGGCCGCGCGCTGCAGGAACACGTTGTCCCAGGTGTCCCAGATGCCGGGCGGGTACGGCACCGTCATCGTGAAGGAGTGGATCACCACCGTGAGGTCGTGCGCCTGCGTGGCCGCCCAGATCGGCTCCCAGTCCGGATCGTCGAGCGTCATGGCGGGCGGGCAGATCGGGAGGACGCCGACCGGCCAGTCCTCGTCCCCGCAGCGGTGGATCTCGGCGACCGACGCCGCGGGGTCGCGGGCCGACACCAGCAGCACGCCCGTCAGGCGGTCCGGATACGGGGCACAGTAGTCGGCGAGGAACCGATGGTACGCGCGGTACATCGCCTGCTCCAGCGCGACGTCGTCCAGGCCACAGAACGCCGGCACACCACCCGACGGGAGGATCATGTCGACGTCGATGCCCTCGAGGTCCATGTCCTTGACGCGGGCGTGCGCATCGACGCTGACGCGCTCGCTCGGGAACGGCGG
>DATFUK010000319.1:0-9510 GCA_035260865.1 Candidatus Methylomirabilota bacterium
GCGGGGGTCGAGGACGCCGCGCTGTTCCGCACCACCGACGGGGGCGGGAGCTGGCAGGAGCTGTCGGGGCTGCGCACCCACACCTCGGCGCCGCTCTGGCAGCCGGGCGCAGGTGGAATGGGCCTGCACACCATCCTCCTGCACCCTACGGATCCCGCGCGGATCTTCGTCGCCATCTCGGCCGCCGGCGTCTTCCAGACGGATGACGGCGGCAAGACGTGGCGGCCGACGAACCGCGGCCTGAAGTCGAAGTACATCCCCGACGAGACCGCCGAGGTCGGCCACTGCGTGCACCGCATCGCGATGCACCGCTCGCGCCCCGGGGTGCTCTTCATGCAGAAGCACTGGGACGTGATGCGCAGCGACGACGCCGGCGAGACGTGGCGCGAGGTGAGCGGGAACCTGCCGAGCGACTTCGGGTTCCCGATCGACGTGCACGCGCACGAGCCGGAGACGATCTACGTGGTGCCGATCAAGAGCGACTCCGAGCACTACCCGCCCGACGGCAAGCTGCGCGTGTACCGGAGCCGGACCGGCGGCCAGGAGTGGGAGGCCCTCACCAGGGGCCTGCCCCAGAGCCACTGCTACGTCAACGTGCTGCGCGACGCGATGAGCGTGGACGGCCTCGATCCGTGCGGGGTGTACTTCGGGACGACCGGCGGGCAAGTCTACGCCTCGGCCGACGCGGGGGATAGCTGGGCGCCCATCGTCCGCGATCTTCCCGCGGTGGTGTCGGTCGAGGTCCAGACGCTGCCATGATCCGGGTCGTGCTCCCGGCCCACCTGCGGACGCTCGCGCGGGTGGACGGCGAGGTGAAGCTCGAGGTCCCGGGCCCGGTCACCCAGCGCTCGGTGCTCGACGCGCTCGAGGCCGCCCATCCGATGCTGCGCGGGACGATTCGCGATCACGTCACCCTGCAGCGGAGGCCCTTCTTGCGCTTCTTCGCCTGCGAGCAGGATCTCTCGCACGAGCCGCCGGACGCCCCGCTCCCCGGCGCGGTGGCGGAGGGTACGGAGCCATACCTGATCGTCGGCGCCATGGCGGGCGGCTAGAGCCGACGATGAGCGGCGGCGGGTTGTCCCGGGCGCGGCTCGACCGGCTCCGCGCCGTGATGGCCGGTCACGTCGAGCGTGGCGACATCCCGGGCCTGGCCACCCTGATCAGCCGTCGCGGCGAGGTGCACGTCGACGCGATCGGCGTGACGGCGGCCGACGGGCGCGACCCGATGCGGCGCGACACGCTCTTCCGCATCGCCTCGATGACCAAGCCGATCGCGGCGGCGGCGGCGATGCTCCTGGTGGAGGAATGCCGGCTGCGGCTGGACGAGCCGGTGGATCGATTCCTGCCCGAGTTGGCGGACCGCCGGGTCCTGCGGCGCCTCGACGGCCCTCTCGACGACACCGTGCCCGCCCTCCGGCCGCTCAGCCTCCGGGACCTGCTGACGCTCCGGATGGGCTTCGGCTACGTCATGGACGCCTCGAGCCCGTATCCGATCGTGAAGGCCGCGAACGAGCAGCAGCTCCTGCTCGGCCCGCCCCGGCCCCAGAACGTCCCGGCCCCGGACGAGTGGATCCGCCGCATCGCGACGCTGCCGCTGATGCACCAGCCCGGCCAGAAGTGGATGTACGACCTGGGCCTGGACGTGCTGGGCGTGCTGATCGCCCGCGCGGCGGGCCGGCCGCTCGACACCTTCCTGCGCGAGCGACTCTTCGAGCCGCTCGGGATGACGGACACCAGCTTCAGTGTGCCCGCGGCCCGGATCGACCGGCTGGCGACCAGCTACTGGAGCGATCCCGCGAGCGGGGCGTGCGAGGTCTACGACCCCGCCCGGGGCGGTCACTGGAGCCGCCCGCCCGCGTTTCCGGCCGCGGCGAGTGGCCTGGTCTCGACGGTGGACGACTACCTGGCCTTCGGGCAGATGCTGCTCCACAAGGGCCGGCACGGGCGCGAGCGCATCCTGTCGAGGCCGTCCGTCGAGGCGATGACGACCGATCAGCTCACGCCCGACCAGAAGGCGGTGTCCGGTCTGGTCGGCGGCTACTTCGACACCCACGGCTGGGGGTTCGGTCTGTCCATGGTGACCCGGCGCGACGACGGCGCGGGGTCGGTCGGCCAGTTCGGATGGGACGGCGGTCTCGGCACCTCCTGGCGCTCGGATCCCCAGGAGGACCTGGTCGGCATCTTGATGACCCAGCGCGCCTGGACCTCGCCCACGCCTCCCGAGGTCTGTCGGGATTTCTGGACCGGGGTCTATCAGGCGATCGACGACTGATCGACCTCGCCGCGGGGCTCCGCGTCTTGACTGCCGACGCGGGGAGGCGCAGAGTCTCCGCGCATCGCACTGCCAGCGAGGAGGGCCCCATGCCGACCTACATGGTGCAGGCGTCCTACACGAATATCGCGTGGAACAAGCTGGTGCAGCGGCCCGAGAACCGGATGGAGGCGCTCAAGCCGGTCGTCGAGAAGCTGGGCGGACAGATTCTCGCGTGGTACTACACGTTCGGCGACTACGACGTGCTCGTGCTCGTCGACGTGCCCGGCAACATCAATGCCGCGGCGTTCTCGATGGCGATCGCGGGGAGCGGGGCCGTGAAGGAGTTCAAGACCACCATCCTCATGTCGCCCGACGAGGGCTTCGACGCCCTGCTCCTGGCGCAGGGTGCCGGCTACCGCCCGCCCGGTGGCTAGGCGGCGGCGCTCAGTCGAGGGTCCATCCCGCCTGCCCCTCCCAGGGTCCTCCCTCGGTGTAGCCTTCTTGCTCCATGCAGCGCCGGTAGCCGTTCGGCGCGACGTAGTCACGGGCGAGCGGTGGTGAGATGAGGACGGTCCGGGTATTCATGTGCCGGCAGGCACGTTCATCGAGACGGAACTCGGCGGTCGACGTCGCGGGTCGCGACCAGGTGCTGGAGCACCCCGGCAGCAGCAGCGCGAGCGCGATGGCGACGAGGGGATAGCGCATGGCCGGCCTCCACGTCCAGCGTAGCGCAGGCTGGAATTTCCCCGGGAGTGCCGATCGGCCGGCTTTGACAGAGGACCGGCGGTCCACCTAGACTCCCGTCGCATGGCGACGGGTCCCGGTCACCAGATGATCTCCGCGCGGGCGCCGTGGCGCGAGTGGACGCTGGTCCATTTGATCCGCCGGCAGGCCGGCGAGCGAGGCGAGCGCGCGTTCGTCCGGTTCGAGGACGGGCAGGCCTTCAGCTTCCGCGCGCTCGACGCCTGGACGGACGAGCTAGCCGCCTCGCTGGCCGCGCTCGGGGTGCGGGCCGGCGATCGGGTGATGGGCCTGATCGGCAACCGCGCCGAGTCGATCGGGATGCTCTTCGCCACCGTGAAGCTCGGCGCGGTCTGGGTGCCGGTCAACACCGGCCTGCGCGGGGCGTTCCTCCAGCACCAGCTCCACAATGCCGAGCCCCGCGTCGTCGTGCTGGACGACCGCCTGGCCGGGAACCTCCGCGACGTCGCGGCGGGGCCGGTGGCCCCCGAGGCGCTGATCGTCGTCGGCGATCCGGCCACTCCGACCCCCGCGTGCCTGGGCGCGGCCCGGCGGCTCACGCTTGCCGAGCTGCGCCGGCTCCGGGCGCCGGCCGAATCGGCGCTCGTGACGCCCGCGCCCGGCGACGTGGCGATGATCATGTACACCTCGGGCACGACCGGGCCGTCGAAGGGCGTGCTCATCCCGCACGGCCACTGCTACCTGGCCGGTCTCGGGCTGGCCGAGGCCACCGCGCTCACGTCGGCCGACCGCTACTTCGTCTGCATGCCCCTGTTCCACGCCAATGCCCTCCTCATGCAGTTCCTGGGCTGCCTGATCGCGGGCGCCGAGGCGGTGGTGACCGAGCGCTTTCGGGCGACGACCTGGCTGGAGGAGGTGCGCACGGCCGAGGCCACGATCACGAACGGGCTCGGGGTCATTCCCGAGTTCATCTTCCGCCAGCCCCCGACCGCCCGCGATCGCGATCACCGCCTGCGGCTGATGATGGCGGTGCCCATCGCGCCCGAGTGGGGCGCGGCCTTCGAGCAGCGCTTCGGCGTACCCTTCATGCAGGGCTTCGGCATGACCGAGTGCAACATCGTGGCGTACACGCGCCCGGGGGACGCCCTCGTGCCGGGGTGCGCGGGGTACCCGCTGAGCGACTGGTTCGACGTCGCGATCGCCGATCCGGCCACCGACGCGCTCCTGCCCGCGGGCCAGACCGGGGAGATCGTGGTGCGGCCCAAGGTCCCGGGCTGCGTCATGGCCGGTTACTTCCGGATGCCGGAGAAGACCGTGGAGGCGTGGCGCAACCTCTGGTTCCACACCGGCGACGCCGGGCGCTTCGACGAGGCGGGGCGGCTGCATTACGTGGACCGCATCAAGGACTGCATCCGCCGTCGAGGGGAGAACATCTCGAGCTTCGAGATCGAGCAGGTGCTCAACGCCCACCCCGCGGTGGCCGAATCCGCGGTGGTCGGCATCAAGGTGGCGGGCGCCGGCGGCGAGGACGAGGTGAAGGCCTACGTGGTGCCGGCGGCCGGGGCGGCGCTCGATCCGGTGGCGCTGCTCGACTGGTGCGCGCCCCGGATGCCGCACTTCGCGGTCCCGCGCTTCGTGGAGGTGGTCACCGGCGAGCTCGCCAAGACGCCCACCGGCAAGCTGCAGAAGACGCCGCTGCGCGAGGCGGGGATCACGAGTGCTACCTGGGACCGCGAGTCGATCGGCTACGTGGTCCGCCGGTGACCCGGAGCGGCCCGCCGGGGTCGCCGCCGTCGATCGCGCGGGGCATCCTCGACCAGGCCCGGCCGATCTACGTCGGCCAGGTGGCGGTGATGCTGTACGGGGTCGTGGACACCGTGCTCACCGGCCACGCCTCGGCCACCGATCTCGCCGCGATGGGCCTCGGGACGGGCGTGTACTCGAGCGTCTTCGTGACGGTTCTGGGCGTGCTCAACGCCCTCAGCCCCATCATCGGGCAGCATCACGGCGGGGGGCGGCACACCGCCATCGGCGTGAGCTACGTGCAGGGGTTGTGGCTGGCCCTGCTGCTCGCCGTCGCCGGCGGCCTCTTTCTCGCCTTTCCCGAGCTGTGGCTCGGGTGGATCCACGCGCCGCCCGAGGTCGAGGCGCTGGTGACGCGCTACCTGCGGATTCTCGCGGTGGCCCTGCCCGCCGCGCTGATGTTCCGGGTGATCTCCGTGATGAACGTCGCGGTGGCTCGACCCCACGTCGTCATGCGCATGCAGGTCGCGGGGCTCGCGCTGAAGGTGGTCCTGAGCTACGGCTTGATCTTCGGCGCGCTCGGGATGCCTCGCCTGGGCGCGGTGGGCGGCGCGCTCGCCTCCGCGGTTGTCTTCTGGGCGCTGTTCGTGACGGGCTGGGTCTACACGAGCCTCGACCCTTTTTACGCACGCTTCGTGATCGTCAGGGCCCGACCCCGCTGGTCCGTCCTCCGCGAGCAGGTCCAGCTCGGCATCCCGATGGGCCTGTCCTACGCGATCGAGGCCACGTCCTTTACCTTCATCACCCTCATGGTGGCGCGGCTCGGCACCAGCGTGATGGCCGGTCACCAGGTGGTGGCGAACCTGGCCGCGCTCTGCTTCATGGTGCCGCTCTCGCTCGCGGTCGCCACCTCGACCCTCACCGCCCACGCGATCGGCGCGGAGGACGCGGAGCGGGCGCGGCGCACCGCGGCCACCGGGATCCGGATCGCGCTGATCGCCGGGGCGTCGCTCGCGCTCGCGGTGTGGGTGCTCCGCCATCCCATCGTGCGGCTCTACACGAGCGACGCGGCGGCGGGCGCGGTGGCGCTGACGCTGGTCCCGTTCCTCGCCGTCTTTCACCTGTTCGATGCTCTGCAGACCGCGGTCGGCTTCGTGCTGCGGGCCCACAAGCGTGCGGTGGCGCCCACCGTCGTCTACGCGATCGCGCTCTGGGGCGTCGGCCTCTTCGGCGGCTACCAGGTCGCCTTTCGCGGAGTGTGGGGCCCACCCCGCGGGGTCACCGGCATGTGGCTGATGCAGTCGGTCGGCCTCGGCCTGGCCGCCGCGCTGCTGCTCGCCTTCTACGTCCGGGTGGTGCGGCGGCGTAGGTGAAAGGCTCGTTGAAGAGCGCGCGAAATACGCCGGGATCCCCGGGGCCAGCGCGGCCGCCTCGCCACCTTTAGCAGACGGTATCGCCCCAGCCACTCATCCGGGCTGGGAAGGCGCAATCGCGATGTGAAATCCGTCCGCTATCCCGTGGCTTGCAGCCTCCTGGCGACCTAGGTGTCAGGAAGTGTCTCCGTGGTGACGACGTTGGTAGCGGGATCGTTGGCCGCTGTGGGAGACCGTCTCGGCAAGTTGCCGTTAAAACAAAGCAATCTGAGGGCCTGGAACCTGCCAAGGGGAAGCCCTGCCGGTGGCACGACCCTTGCGGGCCTGTCATCGTGGCATGTTCAACAACAACGACCAGCAGGGATTCACGCTCGCCGAGATGATCGTGGTCATCGCGGTCATCGGCATTCTCGCGGTGATGGCGGTGCCGTCGTTCCTCAACTACCTCCGCGCGGCCGGATTGAAGTCGAGCGCGCAGCACGTCGTTACCTTGCTGAACCAGGCCCGTGAGCTCGCCATCAAGGAGAACCGGGACCTGTGCGTAACGCTGCCGACCGGCGCGCAAATGTCATACCAGCTTGGTAGCTGCGCGGGCAGTGCGTGGGTGGGCGCGGGAACCGACGCGACGGGCAAGATCAATCTCCCGCCCGGTGTCACGGTGGCCGCCAGTGCCAGCCCGATCTTCAACTATGTCGGGTCCGCCCTACCGGCCGCCGTCTACACACTGACCTATACCCAGACCGGGGCGACCCTGACCGTCTCGGTGGCGGCCTCCGGCCGCATCACGATCCCGTGACAGGAGCCTCGCCGATGCGACGACTCATCTCCAACCAGCGTGGCATGACCTTGGCCGAAGTGCTCGTCGCGCTGCCCATCATCATTATCGGGTTGCTGGCGCTCATGTCGGCCATTCCGATCTCCACCTACGCGACCCGGGAGGGGGGCCAAACGTCGACGGCCACCTTCCTGGCGAATCAGCGTCTCGAGCAGGTTCGGAACGCGCAGTGGCTGGCCACATGCCCGGCGACCGTGGACACCCTTGGCGTCTCTTCATCCTCGACGACGGCTCCGGTGGATGGGAGCGCCGCCACCACGTTTGCCGACGAGAGCTCGATCGCCGCGCCCTATGCGGCTTACGCTCGCCAGGTGCGCATAACGGATTCCGTTGCCTCCACCACGGTCTGTAACGTTGCGACCGGGGCGATCACCGGCACGTACGGGCTCCGCACGGTCACGGTGACCGTGACCTACCTGCCACTGAGTGCCACCGGGACGAGCGCGGTCTCCGGCTTGCGCTCGGTGGTCGTCAACATGCAGATCGCCCAGCGATGAATCAGCTTCGCGCCGTTCTCAGGGATCAAAGAGGGTTCACGCTGACCGAGCTGCTCGTGGTGGCTGCGGTCCTCGGCATGATCCTGGCCGGGGTGGTGCTGATCCAGATGCAGGGACAGCAGGCGTACCTCTTCGGCTCGCACCGGGTCGAGGTCCAGCAGAACAACCGCGCCGCGCTCGAGCTCATCTCCCGTGAGCTCCGGTCCGCCCAGGCCGTCACCACGGTGGCGAGTGCGAGCGACCTGACATTTGTCGACCTGAGCGGTGTGACCATTCAGTATCAGCTCTCCGGCTCCACGCTGAATCGGATCACCGGGGGCACGACGACGCCGCTGATCGGCGGAGTGCAAACCCTCACGATGAGTTACTACTCGGCCTGGAACGGAGCGACCAATACCGGCACGGCGACCGCAACGGCCGCGAACGTGAAGCTCGTCCGGCTGCAGCTGGTCACCGGCACCGAGGATCAGGCCGGGTCGGGCTCGCCGGCCAAGCAATTCGCGACCATGGAATCCGTGGTGCGGCTGAGAAATATCCCGTAGCGACGAGGAGCCACATGCGCAACCTTCGACGGAACCTCAACCTCTTACGAGATCAGCGGGGCGTCGCCCTGCCGATGGCCCTGCTGGCGCTCCTGATCCTCTCGACATTGGTCATCTCGTTCGCCCTGCTGGCAACGTCCGAGCCCGTGATCGCCTCCAACCAGAAGCTGGTGTCCCAGGCGCGCGCCGTCACGGAGTCCGGTCTGGAGAAGGCCATCTGGGCCCTCAACAACCCGGCCGACCCCAACGGTCTGGTCGACCCGCTGCCCGGGACCGTGCCCGCTCCCTACGATGGCAGCACCGCGATCCCGATCTCGGTCAACGGCACCCAGGTCGGCGTGGTGTTCGTGACGGTCACCAACGGCACCAACCCGAACGAGCGGAACGTCGTCGCGGTGGGCTATGCCCCGACGAACACGGGCAGCGGCGCCAAGGCGCACCAGAAGATCCAGGCGACGGTCTACAAGTTTCTCTACAGCGGATACACCCCACCGGCCGCCCTGACGGTGCAGGGCCAGATCAACATCACGGGTAACACGAACATCGATTCGCGCGCTGATCAGAGCTGCGGCGCCAAGGATGGCACGTGGAGCGTCGGGTCCACGAGCGTCGGAGGCTCGGGGGACGTCTTCGGTGCCGATGGGAATAATACGGCGAACCAATCGGCGTTGAGCGGAATCACCGACGTGAAGCAGAACGTACCCGCTTCCGCCTTCGCGCCGTTCCTCCTCAAGAGCCAGGACCTGAACAGCCTCAAGGCCATGGCCAAGGCGGCCGGGACTTACTATTCGGGCGCCGATGTCTCAAGCTTGACGTTCAACTCGGGCAACCAGCTGCCGAACGGGATCATCTTCATCGACACGGTGAGCGGCCAGAACATCGATGCGAACGGGGCGAACACCACCTCCTCGTCGGACTTCGCCAGCGTGTCTCTCCACGGTAATGCGCCGGCCGACCCGAGCGGGATCTTCCGCGGCATGATCATTGTCGCGGGCACCCTGTCGATCAGCGGCGACTTCCACGCGCGGGGGCTCGTCTACGCGGTGAACGACCTGGTCTACATGGGCACCGGCACCGGCCTGATCGAGGGCGCGGTGATCAGCCAGAACATCCGGGATGTCTCGTCGACGACCATCGACACGAACACGGGCGGGAATTCGAGCATCGTCTACAACTGCGGCTACGCGAGCAACCCGGGCGGCCAGATGTCGCAGGGCTTCACGGTCCAGCCCGGCTCCTACAAGGAGGTCTCGGGATCCTGACATGATGCGCCACCACGTGTACGTACTGATCGGCATCCTCGCGCTCCTGGCTGGCTGTCAGTCCCCTTCGCGACCGGTTCAATCCTCGGCGGTCGAGGATGGCGCGGTATTGGCCGCCCAGGCGCTCGCCGGAGGTCGTTACCCGGATGCCCTCGAGCTGTACCGGCAGGCGCTCGCCGACGCTCCGGGCAAGGTGGCCCTCCACTACGGGCTGGGCGTGGCCAGCTCTCATCTCGATCGGCGGGACGACGCGGTTCGGGAATTCAGATGGGTGGTGCGGTACGGGCCTCAGACCGCTCCTG
>DATFUK010000320.1:0-2537 GCA_035260865.1 Candidatus Methylomirabilota bacterium
CACGAGCACCCCGTGCACCTCGCCGCGCACGTACCGCGGCCCACCCTCCCCGCCGTGGCACAGAAGCCGCGCGACCTCGCGCACCGTCTCGCCCGCGCGCTGATCGGCGATCCCGTGGACCACGATGACGGCGACGCGCCCGGTTGCGTCTCGCATCCTCGGCGCACTGTACCGTCGCGGCTCCAGGAAGGTCAACGATTGAAGCGCGCCGCTTGTGGCCCGACGGCAGTCGTGAAATCATGGCGTCCCTGGGGAGGACGCGATGGACGTCGGTCTGCAGATGATCTTCGCCACCTACGGGTGGAGCAACGTCTCCGACGAGCAGGCCTGGGACGAGGAGCTGCGGCTCGCCCGGCTGGCCGCCGATCTCGGCTTCGACGTGCTCTGGTCCGTGGAGCACCACTTCAACGACTATTCGTTCTGCCCCGACAACCTCCAGCTCATGTCCTATCTGGCCGCCGAGTGTCCGAACGTCGGCCTCGGCACCGCCGCGGTGATCCTGCCCTGGCACGATCCCCTCCGGGTCGCCGAGCAGGCGTCTGTCCTCGACCACCTGAGCCGGGGCCGCCTCCGCCTCGGCATCGGCCGCGGTCTCGCCCGGCGAGAGTTCGAGGCCTTCCGCGGCACGATGGACGAGTCGCGGGGGCGGTTCGACGAGGCCGCGGAGATGATCCTGCGCGGCCTCCGCACCGGGTTCATGGAGGGAGACGGGCCGTTCTACCGGCAGCCCAGGACCGAGATCCGCCCGCGCCCGACGCGAAGCTTCGACGGGCGCGTGTACGCGGTGGCCTCATCCGACGACTCGGTGGTCTCGGCGGCCAAGCTGAACGCGCGCCTGGTGATGTTCGCGGACCGGCCCTGGCCCATGCGCATGCCGGCCATCCAGAAGCACCGCGATCTCGTGCGCCGGATGCACGGCGAGCCGGCGAGGCCGCCTCTGCTCGCCGACTTCTGCGTGTGCACCGCGACCATGGACGACGCGGAGGCGCAGGCCCGCCGCTACATGGGCAAGTTCGTGGAGAGCAACTTCTACCACTACGAGCTGCTCGGGCCGCACTTCAGCACCGTGAAGGGCTACGACGCCTACGCGCAGAAGATCGCGATGGCCCGCGAGATCGGCATGGAGGGGATCGTCTCCGCCTTCATGGAGGCCGCGGTCTGGGGCACGCCGGACCGGATCCTCCGCACGCTCGAGGAGCGGCGCGCTCTCGTGGGCGACTTCGAGCTCGCCACCTCGTTCCGCTTCGGGGGCACGCCCCTCGACCTGGCCGAGTCCGGGCTGCGCCTCTACGCCAAGGAGGTCGTGCCGGTGGTCCAGTCCTGGCTCACGACGGCAGGATGACCGCCTTGCCCGTCGTCTGCGTGTCGAAGAGCTTGTAGGCTTCCTCCGCCTGGTCGAGCTTCCAGCGGTGCGTGAAGAGCTGCTCCACGTCCACGCCCCGGTCGGCCACGAACTCCGCGCATTCGGCCTGGCCCTGCTTCGAGAACGTCCAGGAGCCGACGAGCGTCACCTGCCGCCGCAGGAGGTCCGGGCTCACGTCCAGCGTGACCTGGCCGCGCTCGCCCACGAAGCAGGCGGTGCCCCACGAGCGCACCGCGCGCACGGCGGCCGCGCGGGCCTCCGGCGCGGACGAGGCGTCGAGCGTCTTGTGCGCGCCCTCGCCGTGCGTGAGCTCGCGGATCGCCGCCACCATGTCCGCCTTGCCGTCGATCACCTCGTGCGCCCCGAACTGCTGGGCGAGCTTGCGCCGCTCGACCGAGATGTCGACCGCGATCACGCGCGCGCCCATCACGACCGCGAGCTGGGTCGCCGACAGGCCCACCGGCCCCTGGCCGAAGATCGCAATCGTCTCGCCGCCCTGCAGATTGAGCCGCCGGAGCGCCCCCCACGCGGTGCCGGTGCCGCAGGAGATCGCCGCCCCCGTCACGAAGGAGAGCCCGTCCGGCAGCGGCACCAGCGTCGAGACCGGCACCTTCATGTAGCGGGCGTGGCCGCCGTTCCCGCCCGAGCCGTAGACCACGGTCCCCTCGAGGCACATCTGGGTCCAGCCCGCGCGGCAGTGCTTGCAGCTGCCGCAGCCGTCGTAGTGGTGGTCCATCACGCGCTGGCCGACCCGCGCCTCCTTCTCGGTGACGCCGGCACCGAGCGCCGCCACGACCCCGCACGGCTCGTGCCCGGCGATCACCCCGGCCTGCCGCTTGATACCCCCGGCCACGGCCCCCGCCGGCTGGACCGGCGCCCGATAGTTGTGCAGATCGCTGCCGCACATGCCGGACGCCTTGATCTCGAGGATCACCTCTCGAGGGCCCGGCGACGGATCGGGGAACTCTCTCAGCTCCAGCTTGCGGTCACCGAGGAACACGACGCCTTTCATGGTCTCCTCCTGTCTGTCCTGGCCCCGCAGCCTACACCATTATTCATCCTGGTCGGGAACTGCTGTCGCGCGATCGGCCCGGACCCGGCGAGGACTCTCTCGGGCGGCTCGCGGTCGAACCCGACACGGTCCATGCGCATCCTGTCGGCAGCCTGCGACACC
>DATFUK010000321.1:0-2126 GCA_035260865.1 Candidatus Methylomirabilota bacterium
CGGCCGACGGCGCCGAGCGCGTCGCCATGGCCTACGAGCCCCTGCCCGCGGCGCTGTCGCCCGAGTCGGCCGTCGCGCCCGGCGCCCCGCGCGTCAACGAGGCCTGGCCCGACAACCTGGTCTCGGTGACCGCCAGCGCCAAGGGCCATCCCGAGAGCGCGATGGCCGGCGCGGAGGTGGTCGTGGCCGCGCGCCTGGCCTACCCGCGCGTGGCCGGAATGCCGCTCGAGACGCGCGGGGTGCTGGCCGCGCCCGATCCGGTCGGCGGGGGCCTGACGGTGTGGACCTCGACGCAGGTGCCCTTCGCGGTGCGCAGCGGCATCGCGCCGGTGGTGGGCCTGCAGGAGGAGCGCATCCGCGTGCTCGTGCCCGACGTGGGCGGCGGCTTCGGCGTGAAGGGGCACGTCTATCCCGAGGAGATCCTGGTGCCGGTGGTGGCCCGGCGCCTCGGACGCCCGGTGAAGTGGACCGAGACGCGCAGCGAGCACTGCCTCACCGCCGCGGGGGATCGCGACCAGGTCCACGAGGCGCGGATCGGGCTCCAGCGCGACGGCCGCATCGTGGCCATCGACACCGCCTTCACCCGCGATCACGGGACCTCCCCGATGCTCGGCGAGGCCATCACGCTCAACACCATCAACCACCTCCCCGGGCCGTACCACGTGCCGAACTACCGCGGGGTCGGCCGGAACATCCTCACCCACAAGACCTTCGCCGCCGCCTACCGGGGCGCCGGCCGGCCCGAGGCCGCCTTCGTGCTGGACCGGCTGCTGGATCGCGCGGCGCGCCGGATCGGCATGGACCCGGCCGAGCTGCGGCGGCGGAACCTGATCCGCGCCGACGAGATGCCGAGCCCCACCGGGCTCACCTACCGCGACGGCGCGCCGATCACCTACGACCCGGCCGATTATCCAGAGGCCTTCGAGCGGCTCCTCGTGGCGCTCGACTACACGGGCTGGCGGGCCGAGCAGGCCAGGCGGCGCGGGAGCAACCGGCCCATCGGCCTCGGGCTCTGCGCCTACGTGGAAGGCACCGGCATCGGGCCGTTCGAGGGGGCGGACATCCGCGTGGATCCGGACGGCACCGTGTTCGTGCACCTGGGTGTCTGCGCCCAGGGCCAGGGGCACGAGACGACCCTGGCCCAGATCGCGGCCGACGAGCTGGCGGTGCCGCTCGAGTCGGTGGTGGTGGTGGGCGGCGACACCAACCTGGTCGGCTACGGCATGGGCACGATCGCGAGCCGGGTCGCCGCGGTCAGCGGCCCGGCGGTGCAGCGCACCGCGATGCAGGTGGCTCACAAGGCGCGCCTCGTCGGCGCCGAGCTCTTCGAGTGCGCGCCCGAGGACGTCGTGCTCGCCGAGGGCCGCGTGCACGTGAAGGGCGTGCCCGGCAGGAGCGTGAGCCTGGGCCAGGTGGCCCGCGCGGCGGTGCGGAGCCGCGCGGTGGCCGAGGCGGGCGGTCCCGGGCTCAGCGCCTGCGCCTTCTTCTATCCCGACACGGTCACGTGGGCCTTCGGCGTGCAGGGTGTCGTCGCCGAGGTGGATCTGGAGGCGTGCAGCATCCGGCTGCTCAAGCTGGCCGCGATGCACGACTGCGGCCGGGCCATCAACCCGGTGATCGTCGAAGGCCAGCTGCACGGGGGCATCGCCCAGGGTCTCGGCAGCGCGCTCGGCGAGTCGCTGATCTACGACGAGGCGGGCCAGCTCCTCACCGGCACGCTCATGGACTACCCGCTGCCCCGCGCGGACGAGATGCCGCCGCTCGAGGTCATCCACATGGACTTCCCCTCCGCGATCAACGCCCTCGGCATCAAGGGCGTGGGCGAGAGCGGCGTCATCTCCCCCGCCGCCGCGGTGGCCAACGCGGTGGAGGACGCGCTCGCGGACTATGGCATCGAGATCGACCGCCCCCCGGTGACCGCCGCGCGCGTATTCGAGCTGCTGCGCGCGAGCGGCCGCTGGCCGGCCAGATAGCAAAGGAGGCTCCACCATGATCGAGCGCCGGCCGTTCGGACGCACCGGGCACCAGTCCACCGTCACGATCTTCGGCGCCGCCGCGCTGGCGCGCGCCAGCCAGGACGAGGCCGACCGGGCGCTCGAGGTCCTGCTCGCCCACGGGGTGAATCA
>DATFUK010000322.1:0-5690 GCA_035260865.1 Candidatus Methylomirabilota bacterium
TGACCGGAACCGCCCAGGTCCTGCGCAATCCGTATACCTGGCCGCCCTTCCTCTGCTTCTTCTTCCTCTACGCAGCCTTGGGCAACTTCTTCCTGTGGAGCGTGCCGTTCCTCCGTGACGTCTACGGTCTCGCCACCACTCCGGCCGCGCTGTACGCCTCGCTGCCCTCGGTCGCGCTCCTCGTCTCCGCACCACTCACCGGCTACCTCTCCGACCGCGTCCTGCACCGCCGGAAGCTCCCGTACATCGTCCTGGTCTCCGGGCAGTTCGTGGTCTGGCTCGCCTTCGTGCTGACCCTCGGCACCCTGCCGCTGCCCGGCGTCTGCGCCCTCTTCGTGTGCATCGGGATCATGGGCGGCGCCTTCGTGCTCACCTGGCCGATGGGCGCCGAGGTGAACCCGCCCGGGCTCGCGGGCAGCGCGGTCGCGGTGACCAACCTGGGCGGCTTCGTGGGCGCCGCGCTGACCCAGGGGCCGGTCGGCGCGGTGCTCGACGCGCGGTGGACCGGCGCGGTGGTCGAGGGCGCCCGCGTGTACCCGGTGACGGCCTACCGGGACGCCTTCGCGATCTGCGTGCTCTTCGTACTGGTCGCCGCCGCGATCAGTCTCCTGCTGAAGGAGACGCGGGGCGAGAACGTCCATCACCGGCTCCGTTCGCCCCGTCCGGCCGCGGGAACCGCGCGCCGTAGGGCTCGGGGGGAATCCTGAGCGCGTTGGTGACGAACGAGATCAGGTGGTAGAACCCGGCCAGCGCGATCAGCTCGATGAGCTGCGCCTCGGTCCAGTGCGCGCGCAGGGCGGCCCAGAGCGCGTCGTCCACCCGGGCCCGGTCGTGGAGCGCGTCCACCAGACGGATGAGCAGGCGCTCGCGGTCCGGAAACGCGTCCGCTTCCGGCTCGGGCGCGCAGGTGGCGACGACCTGGGCCGCGGTCAGGCCGACCCGCTCCGCGAAGAAGGCCACGTGGACGCCCCACTCGTACTCGGACCCGCAGCGGGCGCACGTGCGGTCGATGACGATCTCCCGCTCGCGCAGGCTGATGGAGCCCCGGTCCAGCAGGCCGCCCGCCATCACGCGCAGGAAGACGCGCTCGTTCACCGCCAGGGTGCGGAACAGGGCGAGCGGCGGGACACCCGACGGCATGATCCGGTCGAGCGCGGCCTGGACCGACGGGGCGTAGGGTGGCTCGAGGGGGGCGATGCGGGCCTGGGTCATGGCGGACCTCCGTGAACCGCGTGCTATCATTTCCGTAGCAGATATCCTAACGCTACTCATTCCGTAGCACAAGGGAGGCGCGCGATGGCCGGAACGCCCAGGCCGGGACGGCCGGTGCGGGGCTCGCGGAGCGGCCGGCCGATCATGGCCCTCCTGGATCTGCTCGGCCGGCGCTGGACGCTCCGGGTGATCTGGGAGCTGCGCGGGGGCCGGCTGACCTTCCGGGCGCTCCAGGAGGCCTGCGGCGGCGTGAGCCCGACCGTGCTCAACGAGCGGGTGCGCGAGCTGCGGGAGAGCGGCCTGCTGGAGTCGGCGGGCGCGGCGGGCTACGGCCTCACGCCGCGGGGGCGCGAGCTGATCGAGCAGCTCGTGCCGCTGGTCACCTGGTCGGCCCGGTGGGCCGCCGCGCTCACTCGCGGTCGAGGAACCCCTCGGTCATCGCGTTGACCTCGGGGATGCCGGTGCGCGCGATGGCGTTGATGCGGGCCTTGACCTCGGCGAGCGGGCGGAACGGCTTCTTCGCCATGAGCTGCGCGTAGTCGCGCGCGGCCTGGGCCAGCTCGGCTCCGGGCACCACCCGGTTCACGAGGCCCCAGGCCTGGGCCTCGGCCGCCGAGTAGCGCGCGCAGCCCATGATGATCTCCTTGGCCCGCGCCGGGCCGACCATCCGCACGAAGCGAGTGGTCGTGCCCACCCCGAGCGGCACGCCCAGGTCCACCTCCGGGATCCAGAACTGGGCCTCCGCGGCCGCGATGCGGAAGTCGCACGCGAGAGCCAGGCCCCAGCCGCCGCCCACCGCATGGCCATTGACCGCCGCGATGGTGGCCTGCTCCAGATTCTCGAGCAGCGCGTTCGAACGCTCGAAGAGGCGGCGGAACTGCGATTTGCGCGCGAGGAAGAGCCGGCGGCGCTCCTCCGGGGTCGCGGCCTTGGCGTGGCCGGCGTCGGCCCCCGCGGAGAAGACCGGCGGCGCGCCGGTCACGATGACCACGCGGGTGGACCCGTCGTCGCGCAGCCCGGCGAAGGCCGCGCCCAGGTCGGTGAGCATCTCGTCGCTCAGCGAGTTACGGCGATCCGGGCGATTGAGCGTGACGGT
The DNA here is from genome assembly GCA_035260865.1 of Candidatus Methylomirabilota bacterium. GTDB lineage: Bacteria > Methylomirabilota > Methylomirabilia > Rokubacteriales > CSP1-6 > CAMLFJ01. The sequence continues at coordinate 2,309 of DATFUK010000322.1, forward strand.
GGCGATGGGGCCGTCGCGGGTGAGGAGCACGTTGGCGGCCATGTCGGGTCCTAGCCTCTTCCGTGAGGGGTGAGGGATGAGGCGTTCTCGTCGGCGAGGAGACGGTGGCGGCCGGCGCGCACGAGCTCGGTCGAGCGGGCGAAGCCCGCGCCCGCGCGCCGGTCGGCCTCGATGGCGGGGCGCACCCCACCGTCGAGGAAGCGCTCGAGCGCGCCGGCGAGACGGCGGCGCACCTCACCGTAGCCCTTCACGATATTGGCCAGCTCCGCCACCTCGACGGCCAGGCCCTCGTCGAGGGCGGCGGCCGCGAGCACCGCCTCCTCCCAGCGATGCATGAGCGCGAACTCGCGCTGGCGGCGCAGCGACGACGGGCGCAGCCCGCGGAGCCGGGCCAGCAGCCAGACGCGCAGGAAGCCCAGCACCGAGGTGGTCTTGACGTGCTGGCCGATCGTCGGGCGCCCGTCGGGCCAGCGCCGCTCGGCCCAGCGCGCGATGGGGCCGCCGATCGCGGCGGGCAGGATGCCGTAGAGCTCGTCGAGATCGGGCTTCAGGTAGTCGGTCACCACGACCACCGAGCCCGCGGGCGCCCCGTTCTCGCGGCGGATGCGCTCGAAGCGGCCGCGGCGCGTCTTGAGGTCGGCCACGCGGATCGCGTCCTCGTAGCTCATCCACACCGCGAGCCGCCGCGCGAAGACGCGGGTCAGCCGCGCGCCGGGGTCGAGCACGCGCACGCGGCGCACGCGCTCGAGGAACAGCTCCGTGTAGCGGGCGTCCTGGTAGTCGACCAGGCGCGCCAGAGCTTCGCCCAGCGTCGCATGCAGGGCCTCCGGGAACTCGGCCTCCGCGCGATCGGCCAGCGCCAGGAACGCGGCGCCCCCCCGGCCGAGCGCGGCCGCCCGCTCACCCTTCACCGCCGCCCACGGCCGCTCGGCGGCAGGCGCGTCCGCGCCCGCCGCCCCGGCCGCCACCAGCTCCTGGCCCGCCTTCAGGCCGCGGATGTTGCGATCGACCGCGACGCCCCCTTCGCGGATCGCGGCCTCGAAGTCGGTCGCGGTCATGGGCAGGACGCCGGTCGCCGACAGCGCGCCCAGCAGCAGGGCGTTGACCTCGGTCTGGTGCCGGCGCGCCTCGGCGAGGGCGTCGAAGCCAATGAAACGCCGGCTGAGCTTGCGCGCGGCGGCCTCCAGACCTTCGCTCGGGTAGATCCCGTCGCCCGGCACCGACTTCTCCGCGATCGAGAACAGCCGGTGCGTGCTCGCGACCAGCGTGGTGCGGCCGGGGGAGGCGTAGTCCATCTCGATCGTGCGGCCCGCCTCGAGCAGCTCCGAGGCGATGATCACGTCCACGTCGCCCGGCGTCGGATAGAGCGAGAAGACCGGCTCGGCGCCACCCGCCTCCACCCGCTCGGGAAACACCTCGACGTAGTAGGTGGTGGCGCCGGTGCGCTGGGCCACGCCGGGGATCGAGGTGGCCTGCGCCGGGTAGCCCGCGTGGGCGGCCGCGCCCACGAGCCATTCGGTGAGCACCCCGCCGCCCTGTCCGCCGAGCGCAGCGATCAGGATCGAGACGGGGCGGCGCGCGGTCATCACGCCGGCTGGAGCCACCCGATGACCCGGCGCCGCAGCCCGTCGAGCGCGCGCGATCCGGCGCCCGGGTTGTGAACGACGCGCGTCTCGTAGAACGACGGGCACAGCACCGCGGCGTGAGCCACCTCGCCGCAGAGGCCGCAGCCCACGCAGCTCGCGTCCACGTGGGCCACCGGGTCGTCGCGCAGCGGATCCGGATTGTCCTTCAGGGTGAGCGACGGGCAGCCGTTGAAGCGCATGCACGACTTGTCGCCGGTGCAGACGTCGGGATCCACCCCGAACCGCGGCACCTCGACCCGCGCGCCCGCCTTGAGCTGCGCCGCCACCTGGGGCTTCACGCGCCGCTGGCGCTCGAGCTGGCACTCCGCGCGCGCGATGATCACCTTGAGCCCGCCCGCCGCGGTGGTCATGGCCTCCTTGACCACCTTCAGGGTGTCGCCGACCCGGTACGGATTCACGGTCTTGATCCAGGACACCCCGAGGCTCCGGATGGTGTCGGCGATGGACATCTTCACCGTGTCCCCGCGGGGGTTCTTGCCCGACGAGGGGTTCGCCTGCTGGCCGGTGGCCGAGGTGTAGAAATTCTCCAGCACCACCACGATCGAGTCCTGCTTGTTGAAGACCGCGTTGGCCACGCCCGCGGTGAGCCCCGAGTGCCAGAAGCCGCCGTCGCCCAGGATCGAGATCACGCGCTTGTCGAAGTTGGGAGCCACCGCGCTCGCCGAGGCCAGGCTCATCCCGTAGCCGAGGATCGTGTTGCCCTGGTTGAACGGGGGCAGCGTGGCGAACGCGTGGCAGCCGATGTCGGCGGCCACGTGGGTCTCGCCGAGCTCGCGCTGGGCGATCTTGAGCGCGCTGAAGACCGGCCGCTCCGGGCAGCCGGTGCAGAACGCGGGCGGACGCTTGGGGAGCGGCGCCCGCAGCAGCGCGCGGCCCCGCCCCACGTGCTCCGTGAGCGCCTGCCGCCGCCGCTCCGCGTCGGCGCCCAGGAAGCGCGCGACCGCGGCCAGCACCACCTCCGGGACGTACTCGCCCTGCGCGGCCACCACGTCCTTGCCGTGGATGCGCGTGGTGATCCCGTGCTCGTAGGCCAGCGCCTTCAGCTCCTGCTCGATGAAGCTCGGCATGCCCTCTTCCAGCACGAGCACCCGCTGCTTGCCCTCGAGGAAGGAGACGAGCTGCTCGGGCACGAGCGGGTGGATCACGTTGAGCACGAGCATCGGGACGCGGGACTTGCCGAACGGATCGGCCATCCCCAGGAGCTCGAGCACCCGCAGCGCGGTCGGAGTCAGCCCGCCCTGGAGGATGATGCCGAGCTCCTTCTCGTCGCCCGGGATCACCTCGTTGAGGCCGCGCTCGACGATGTAGCGCCGGGCCGCGGGCAGGCGCCGCTCGAACTTCTGCGCCTCCTGCGTGTAGGTGGACGGCGGGTGGCTCAGGCGGCCGTAGTCGAAGGAATGACGCTCGAGCGGGGTCTTCATCCCGACGGCCGGCCGGACATTGTCGCGGCAGACCAGGCTCCCCCGCATGTGCGCGGCCCGGATGCGCAGGCTGATCACGGTGGGCAGGTTGGAGGCCTCGGACAGGCCGAAGCCTTCCTCCACCATGCGCGCGAGGTTCTGGAGCGTCGGCCGCGGGTCGATGAGCGGCAGCGACGACTTGAGCGCGAAGGAGTGGGTACGCTCCTGGATGACGCTGGCCCCCGCGCCGTAGTCCTCGCCGACCACGATCAGGGCGCCGCCGATGACGCCCGCCGAGGCCAGGTTCGACAGCGCGTCGGCGGCCACGTTGGTGCC
>DATFUK010000323.1:0-3089 GCA_035260865.1 Candidatus Methylomirabilota bacterium
CATCCCGCCCCTGCCGCGCCCCACCCGCATCGGGCTCGGGCTCGGCGTGCTCGGCGCCGGACTCGTCCTCGCCGTCCCGACCGCGCGGCTGGCGTGGCGGAACGGGCCGGCGTTGCTCGGCTACTCGAGCCCGCGCATCGAGCTCGCCGCCGCGATCGGCATCCTGCCCTACCACCTGGGCGATCTGGCGCTGCGTCTGGCCGCGAAGAAGCCGAGCATCGGGGAGCCCGAGCGTCAGCGGGTGCTCCACTTCCTGGCCGATCACGCGCGGGCCGCGCAGGGCCCCTCGCCGCTCTTCGGCATCGCGCGCGGCAAGAACGTGATCGTCATCAACGCCGAATCCCTGCAGGCCTTCCCGCTCGACCTGGTGATCGACGGCCAGCCGATCACCCCGCGCCTGTCCGCCTTCGCCCGGGAGAGCCTGCACTTCGTGAACTTCTTCGATCAGACGCATCTCGGCACCACCTCGGACGCCGAGTTCGCGGCCATGCACTCGCTTCATCCCCTCGCGGTCGGCGTGCTCTCCAATCACTTCAGCTACAACCACCACCGGGGCCTTCCGCGCATCCTCTCCGAGCACGGCTACGCGACGGTCTCCGCGTGCGCGGCCCAGGCCGACTTCTGGAACATGCGAGCGATGCACGCCGGCCTCGGCTTCCAGCAGTCCTTCTTCGAGGACCGGTTCCGGATGACCGAGCTCATCGGTCCCTGGCTGGCCGATCACGAGTTCTTCGCGCAGATCATGCCGATCCTCACCGGGCAGCCCGCGCCGTTCATGGCCTTTCTCCTGACCGCCTCGAACCACCACCCCTACCGATTGCCCCCGGAGCATCGGGAGCTCTCGCTGGGCGCGCTGGAGGGGACCCTGCTCGGCGACTATCTCCAGTCGGTGCGCTACTTCGACCGCGCGTTCGGTACGCTCGTGGATCGCCTGCGGGCGGCCGGGCTCCTGGAAACGTCGGTCGTCGTCATCTACGGCGACCACCACGGATTTCTCGGCGATCCCCCCGAGCTCGGCGGACTCCTCGGCATCTCGGCTCACGACGAGTACCGGACCCTGCAGGTCAGGAAGCGGGTCCCGATGATGATCCGGCTGCCCCACGCCGCGAAGGCCGGCGTCGAGACGGTCGCGGGCGGGCACCTGGACATCGCGCCGACCATCCTCTCCCTTCTCGGGATCACCCACGAGTCGGGCCTGATGCTGGGACGGGATCTGACCCAGGGCGGCACCTCCCTCGTGGTGTTCCGCGACGGCAGCTTCACGGACGGGACCACCTGGTACGCCCGGCACGTCGGGCTGGCCGCGGGCACCTGCTACGCGGTCAAGACGGGACAGCGCGTCGATTGCGGCCCGGTCGAGCGGCAGCGGCGCGAGGCGCGCGATCGGCTCGAGGTCTCGGATCTCGTGATCCGGGGCGACCTCATCCCGAGCCTCACGCCGTCGCGGCGCTGACCGGGGGCGCTCAGCTCCCGAAGATCCGGACGGCCGGGCTCGGCGGCGCGGTGGCCGGGCCGGTCGCGGCCGCCGCGGCGGTCCGGAACACGTCGCGGGCGATGTGGTAGCCGAGCATCCGGTAGCTCTCCCACTGCGCCTCGTCGAAGAACTGGTCGCCGGTCGTCTCCTGTGGGAAGGGCGGATGCGCCCGATGGTACTCGCCGAGATCGGCCGGCTCGTCGCCGACCAGGGTCGGCTTGAGGTAGAGCAGCCAGCCCTGCCAGCCCGGATCGTCGACGAAGGTCACGCGGGCCAGCGCGGCGTGCGCGAGCGAATGGCGCGCCCGGTCCACCGGCTCCTCGACGGTGAGCCGCAGCTGGCCGAGCAGGCGCTCCTTCACCGGCTCCTGGGCCCATTTCCCGCGCCGGAGCTGCTCGAGGGTGCCGAACAGGCGCCGGTGGCTGGCCGGCAGCGCCTCGTCGAGCGCGGGCTCGGTCAGGAACTCGATCTCGGCCCCGAAGTCGAGCCGAGCCTTGCGGATGAGGTTCGCGAGTCCGTCGAAGGTGTAGTCCGGATCCGCCTCGGCGTCGACGAGCACGATGCGGGCGAGACGGCGACGGATCAGCTCGTACGCCCCCATGTTCTCGAAGTGCCCGCCGTCGGAGAGGTACCAGTGCTTGCGCGATGTCCCGTAGAACCGCGAGACGAACTCGCTGAGGAGATAGGACTGGACCCGGAACATCCGCTCGAGGACCCATTGCCGTCGATATCCTGAGCGTCGCCAGGGCTCGGCTCCCGAGTCCCACCAGTAGCCGAGCCGAACGTTGGTGAGCCCGCAGAGGAGACTCAACCCCAGGTTGGTCCTGGCCCCGAGCCCGGTCGAGAACGCCGCGCCGGAAATGCCGGTCCACGCACCGACCGGGAGCCGCTCGCCGCCTCGCCAACCCTGGCCGTCGGCGGTCTCCGTGAAGACGCGGTACCCGGAACCCTGGGCGCCCGCCCGGGACTGCGGGAAGATCGTCACCGCGTTCGGAGGGGGCGAGCCCGAGGCGTCGTGGGGCCGGAGCACCGCATGGCTCGGGAAGACCGCGTGGTGCCGGATGCCCACGCTGAACGCGCACGGCCCGAGCGCGAGGCCGGTGCCCTTGCGATCCTGGCGCTGCACGTTGGAGCGCCCATCGACCGTCTCGTTGATGGTCACGTTGATGAGATGGAGGGGGCGAGCCCGGGGATCCCCCTGCGGCTCCGGAGCCGGCCAGTAGTCGGCCGCGTCGATGTTGTCGCCGGGCGCCACCTCGGTGACGCGCTGCCGGGCGACGTTCTGTCGTCGCGGGTTCGAGGCGCCGAGGTAGGCCCGCGTCAGACGCGCGCTGTACATCGAGTGGAGCGAGGACTGATTGATGAAGGGCCAGCACCGGCCGAACGCGAAAGCGAACACGATCATGATCGCCCAGACGACCGCGACGACCCGGAAGTCGTCGCGATCGCGGACGTACGGCCCGGCCCCGGCGGGCGCACACGGCGGGGTGGCGCACTCCCCGGGCACCGGCAGCACGGTGGTGGCGGTGACCGAAGCCCCGGCCGCCTGCGGAATCTGGACGTTGACGGTGGCCCGGGAGGGGGGCTGAGTTGCCCAGGTGATCGCGGGAGCGCC
>DATFUK010000324.1:0-6025 GCA_035260865.1 Candidatus Methylomirabilota bacterium
CGTTCTTCTCCCAGCGCCTCCGCCTGCACTATGTCGACTGGGGCAATCCGGACAAGCCCCCGCTCCTGCTGCTCCACGGCGGGCGTGATCACTGCCGCAACTGGGACTGGACCGCGGCGGCGCTGCGGAACGACTGGCACATCATCGCGCCGGACCTGCGCGGTCACGGCGACAGCCAGTGGTCCACCGACGGCAGCTACTCGATGGCCGGCTACATCTACGATCTCGCCCAGCTCATCCACGGCCAGCGCCTGGCCCCGGTCACCATCGTGGCCCACTCGCTCGGCGGCAACATCGCGCTGCGCTACGCCGGGATCTACCCGGAGACGGTGGCCAAGCTGGTCTCCATCGAGGGCCTCGGGCCCTCGCCGCGGAAGCGCGCCGAGCGCTCCGCCAAGACGATCGCGGACCGGATGGACGAGTGGACCCGGGAACAGCGCGGCCTCGCGGGCCGCCTGCCCCGGCGCTACGCCTCGATCGAGGACGCGTTCCGCCGCATGCAGGAGGAGAACCCGCACCTGTCGGCCGAGCAGGCGCGGCATCTCACCGTCCACGGCGTGAACCAGAACGAGGACGGGACCTATAGCTGGAAGTTCGACAACTACGTGCGGGTGTTCCCACCCTACGATATGCGGACGCGGGACATCGCGCTGCTCTGGTCGCGGATCACCTGCCCGACCCTGCTGCTGTACGGCAAGGAGAGCTGGTCGGGCAATCCGGCCGAGGACGGGCGCCTCGAGCCGTTCCACCACGCCAGCGTGATCGGCTTCGACCGCGCCGGCCACTGGCTGCACCACGACCGTCTCGACGAGTTCCTGAAGGTCCTCCGCCGGTTCCTCGCCTGAGGCTCAGCGCGGCAGGCGGCCGATGAACGCGGCGACCGCTTCGCCGATCTCGTGCGGCGAGTCCTCCTGGATGAAGTGGGTTCCGCGCACCGTGATCTCCCGTTGGTTCGGCCACGTCCGGCAGAACTCGCGCTGCGGCCCGGTGAGGATGACCCCCGGATCCGCGTTGACGAAGAGCTTGGGCAGGTCGCGGGCCTCGGCCAGCCAGCGGGCGTAGGCGTCCGCGATGGCCACCACGTCGGCCGGCTCGCCCTCGATCGGGATCTGCCGCGGCCAGGTCAGCGTGGGGCGGCGCGACTCCCCGGGCTCGAGGAAGGGCCGGCGGTACACCGCCATCTCCGCCTCGGTCAAGCCGCGCAGCACGCTCGCGGGCAGGATGCGCTCCACGAACACGTTCTTCTGAAGCACCATCTCCTCGCCCCCCGGTGACCGCATCGCCTGGAAGATCTTCCGCGCCGGCTCAGGCCACTCGGCCCACGTCACCGGCCGGACGAGGGCCTCCATGTAGACGACGCCCCGCACGCGCTCGGGATGCCGCCGCGCCCAGTGGAAGCCGAGCGCCGAGCCCCAGTCGTGCACGACCAACGTCACGGGCCGCGCCGGGACGATGGCGTCGAACCAGGCGTCGAGATAGCGCGCGTGGTCCACGAAGCGGTAGGAGCCCGAGGGCGCGCGGCCCGAGTCGCCCATGCCGACCAAGTCCGGCGCCAGGCAGCGGCCGAGCGCCTCCACGTGCGGGATCACGTTGCGCCAGAGATACGAGGAGGTCGGGTTGCCGTGTAGGAAGACCACCGGGTCGCCCGCCCCGACGTCCACGTAGGCCATCTCGGTGTCGAGCGTCTTCACGCCGCGACGCGGATATGGATCGATGGCGGAAACAGGCTCGGTCATCGACGCCTCCGTCAGGATGGGCAGGCCGCGCCGGTCACGGCCCAGCGCTTCACCGCCTCGTGGAACTCGAACTGCGACACGGGCGGCGTGGTGCGCTTGCCCGGACTCCAGGCCCACTGCACGAGCGCGTCGGTCGTCATGTGGTGCACCAGCGCGGCCATCGACCGCCCGCCGTTACGCGCCGGATCCTTCACCGCCCGGCAGAGATCACCGTCGCCCAGCCCTTCCCATCCCATGGGTCGCGGCGCCAGGTGCCAGTGCGGCGCGCCGGGCACCTGCCCGTCGGCGGTGTTGACCGTCTGGTGGCAGGTGGCGCAGCGCATGGCGGGCGTGCCCCGATTGTCGGAGCCCCGCATCACGAGCATGCGGTGGAGATGCCGATTGTCGGCCTGGCGCGGCACCTCGCCGGTCGGGTGGCAGTTCATGCAGCGCGGGTGCCGCAGCACCTCCGCGACGCGGGCCCACGCGCGGAGCGAATCCTCGGTGGCGGCGCCGCTCTGCGCGTGTGCCGGAGCCGCGGGCCATCCCAGGGCCAGGAGCACGAAGAGCGCGCGCACAATCATGGGGCACCTCATCACGCGGACTCGAAGCCGTGACGGACCAGCGGCAGCGAGCGGACACGCTGGCCAGTCAGCGCGAAGAGCGCGTTGCCCAGCACCGCGGCCATCAGCGGCGTGCCCGGCTCGCCGATGCCGGAAGGTGGCGCGGTGCTCGGCACGATGTGCACCTCGACCACCGGCATCGAGCTGAGCCGCAGCACCGGGTAGTCGTGGAAGTTGCTCTGCTGCACGCGGCCCAGCTTCATGGTGATCTGGCCGTAGAGCGCCGCGGAGAGGCCGAAGACGATGCCGCCCTCCATCTGGGCTCGGATCGTCTCAGGGTTGATGGCCCGCCCGCAGTCCACTGCGCAGACCACCCGGTGGACAGTGATCGCGCGATCCTGGATGGAGACCTCGCCCACCTGCGCGCAGTAGCTGCCGAACGAGGCGTGCACCGCGATGCCCCGCGCGCGGCCGGCGGGCAGCGGGGTGCCCCAGCCCGCCTTCTGGGCGGCCAGCTCCAGGACGCCGAGATGCCGCGCCTTCCCCGCGAGCAGCTCGCGCCGGTAGGCGTACGGGTCCTGGCCCGCCGCGTGCGCGAGCTCGTCGATGAAGCTCTCCACCACGAAGCCGGTGTGCGTGTGGCCGACCGAGCGCCACCAGAGGACGGGCACCGGCGACCGCGGGCTGTGCAGGTCGACGGCGGCGCTGGGGACCTCGTACACCAGGTTCGCCGCGCCTTCCACCGACGTCCCGTCGACGCCGTTCTTGATCTCCCCCGCGAACGGGGTGTTCTCGACGATCGATTGGCCGACGATCGTGTGCTTCCATGCCACCGGCTTGCCCGCGGCGTCGAGCCCCGCGCTGAGCGTGGAGTGCCACATCGGCCGGTAGTAGCCGCCGCGGATGTCGTCCTCGCGTGTCCAGATCGTCTTCACCGGCGCGCCGGCGGCCTTCGCCACGTGAACCGCCTCCACGATGAAATCGGACCCCGGCACGGCCCGGCGGCCGAAGCCCCCACCCAGGAACATCGTGTGGATCGCCACCTGCTCGGGCTTGAGCCCGGCCGCCCGCGCCGCATTGGCCTGGTCGATGGTCTGAAACTGCGTGCCGGTCCAGATCTCGCAGCGATCGGGCCCGAGTGAGACCAGGCAGTTGAGCGGCTCCATCGGCGCGTGCGCCAGGTACGGCATGTCGTACTGCGCGCTCACCCGCCGCGCCGCGCCGGCGAGTGCCGCGTCGGCGTCTCCACGACGGAGTGCCGGCGCGCCGGGCGTACGGGCGAGCCTCTCGTACTCCGTCTCGAGCGCGTCGGTGTCGATCGTCGCGCCCGGGCCCTCGTTCCACTCCACGACGAGGGCGTCGCGGCCCTTCTTGGCGGACCAGAACGAGTCGGCCACCACCGCGACCCCCGACGGCACCGCCACCACCTGCTTCACGCCCCGCACCGCCTTCGCGCCCGCGTCGTCCACGCTCTTCATGGTGGCGCCGAATACGGGCGGTCTTGCGATCACGGCGATCAGCATGCCCGGCACGGAGGCGTCCAGACCGAACGTCGCGGTGCCGGTGACCTTCTCGCGGCTGTCGAGCCGCCGGGTCGGCTTCCCGATGATCTTGAACTGCGACGGATCTTTGAGCGGCGGGTCAGACGGTACCGGTTGAGTGCGCGCGCGGTCCACGAGCTGCCCGTAGGTCAACGCGCGCCCACCGGGCCCGAGGACGCGGCCATTCTCCGCACGGAGGCTCGCGCGATCCAACCCCCAGGTCTGGGCCGCGGCGGCGAGGAGCATCTCCCGGGCCGCCGCGCCCGCCTTGCGGAAGCGGTCCCACTCGGTCGCGACGCTCTGGCTGCCGCCGGTGAACTGGATGCCCACCTGCGGATGGGCGTACGCCGCATTCACCGGGGCCGCCTCGACCTTCACCCGCCGGATGTCCACTTCCAGCTCTTCCGCGATCAGCATGGGCAGCGCGGTGTTGACGCCCTGCCCCATCTCCGACTTGTTCACGATGATCGTGACGACATTGTCGCGGCCGATGCGGATGAAGGCATTGGGCGTGAAGTCCGTACCCGCCGGAGCGGCGGCCGAGACGCCCCCAACGCGAAAGGCCAGGATGAATGAGCCGGCGGCGGCGGTGGCGAGGAACTCGCGACGCGAGTGGCGGGTGGCCATCTCAGGCCCCCTTGCCCATGCGCGTGGCCGCCTGCTTGATCGCGGCCCGGATGCGCTGGTAGGTGCCACAGCGGCAGATGTTGCCGCTCATCGCCGCGTCGATGTCCGGGTCGGTCGGGCTCTTACGAGCGGCGAGCAGAGCGGCCGCGCTCATCACCTGGCCGGACTGGCAGTATCCGCACTGCGGCACGTCCTGCTCGATCCACGCCTCCTGCACGGGATGGAGCCGGCCGCCGCGCGCGAGGCCCTCGATGGTCGTGATCCTCCGGCCTTCGACGGCGGTGACGGGCGTCACGCACGAGCGCACCGGGGAGCCGTCCACGTGCACGGTACACGCGCCGCAGAGGGCCATGCCGCAGCCGAACTTGGTGCCGGTGAGCTGGAGATCCTCACGCAAGACCCAGAGCAGCGGCTTGTCCGGATCGCCCGCCACGTTCACCGTCCGCCCGTTCACGTTGAATGCGGTCATCTGATACTCCTTTGGGCACGTCTCGGACTCCTCGAATGCTACACTTCCCGCACCGTGCCTGCCACCGTGGCCTCGCGCGACATCGCCGTCGCATGATTGCTGCACTCGATCACGTGGTCATCGCGGTGCGCGATCTCGACGTCGGGATCGCGGCCTACCAGCGGTTGCTCGGCCGACCCCCGTGCTGGCGGGCGGAGGCTGCGGGCGGCGGGGGTGAAACCGCGGTGTTCCAGCTCGCCAACGTCGCGGCGGAGCTGATCGCGCCCGCCGGCCATGGCCCCGGCGCGGACCGCCTGCGCGCCGTGCTCGACACCCAGGGCGAGGGACTCGCGAGCCTGGCCTTCGCGGTGGACGATATCGAGCGCGCGCACCGGCGCCTGGCCCGCCTGGGCCTCGTGCCCGAGCCGGTCGTCGCGGCGGAGAGCACGGACCGGGCGACGGGGGCGCGCCGTCGCTGGCGCCGCACGCGCGCCGCGACAGCGGCGACCCACGGGGTGCGCGTCTTCCTGATCCAGCGCGAGGCGCCGCGGCCCGCGGCGCCGCCCGCCGGACCCGGAGGGGTCACCGGCCTCGACCACGTGGTGGTCCGCACCCCCGATCCGGAGCGCGCCGCCGCCCTCTACGGCGCGCGCCTCGGGCTCGACATGCGGCTCGACCGCTCGAATCCCGCGTGGGGCGCGCGGCTCATGTTCTTCCGCTGCGGGGATCTGATCGTGGAGCTGGCCCACGATCTGCGGGCGGGAGTCTCCGCCGGACCGGACCACCTCTGGGGTCTCTCCTGGCGGACCGACGATCCGCCGGCGGCGATCGCACGCCTGCGCGGCGCCGGCCTCGACGTCTCGGACGCCCGGCCCGGCCGCAAGCCGGGCACGCAGGTCTTCACGGTGCGCGATGGGACGTGCGGCGTCCCGACGCTCATGCTGCAGCCGCCCGGACCGCCCGCTCAGGCGTGAGCGCAGGCGGCCGTCAGGGCTTGGAGCCGCCACCGTCGCGCAGGTGGCGGCCAAGGAACTCGAGCACGTCCTGCTCCCACACGGACATGCCCTGGGCCGAGAAGACCTGGTGCCCGGGGGCGCCGGCTCCGAGCGTGCGCCCGGGCCCGAACGGCGG
>DATFUK010000325.1:0-2731 GCA_035260865.1 Candidatus Methylomirabilota bacterium
GCGGGGGAGCGCATGTGGCGCCTGCCGCTCCACGACGAGTACCGGGAAGGGCTCAAGAGCGACATCGCGGACCTCAACAACATCTCGAGCCAGCGCGGGGCGGGGGCCATCGTGGCCGCGCTCTTCATGCGCGAGTTCACCGCGGGCGTGCCGTGGGCGCATCTCGACATCGCGGGCACCGCGTTCACCGAGCGGGAGCTGCCGCTCGGGCCCAAGGGCGCGACCGGCGTGGGGGTGCGCACCCTGCTCACCTATCTCGCGAACGGGTCGGGCTAGGCGCTCCGGAGTCACATGGCGGGCGGCGTCGACCTCCACACCCACACGATCGCCTCCGACGGCACGCTCCGGCCGCGCGACCTGGTGGCGGAGGCGGCCCGGCGCGGGGTGCGCGTGCTCGCGATCACCGATCACGACTCCACCGAGGGCCTCGCCGAGGCCATCGAGGAGGCGCGGCGTCACCCGCCGCTCGTCATCGTGCCCGGGATCGAGATCAACTGTGACGTCGAGGGCGCCGAGATCCACATTCTCGGCTACTGCATGGACTACGAGGCGGACTGGTTCCGGGACTTCTGCCGCGCCCAGCGGGAGGAGCGCCGCGCGCGGGTGCACCGCATGGCCGAGCGCCTCGCCGAGCTCGGGATGCCGATCGATCCCGAGCGCGTGTTCGCGCTGGTCCAGGAGGGCTCCGCGGGGCGCCCGCACGTGGCCCGCGTGATGGTCGAGCGGGGCTACGTCAAGACGGTGCGCGAGGCCTTCGACAAGTACCTCGCGGCGGGCAGGGCCGGGCACGTCCAGCGCAAGAAGCTCACCCCCGAGGACGCGGTGCGGATCCTGCGCCGGGCCGGCGGCGTGCCGGTCTTCGCCCACCCGGGGCTGGCCGACCGGGACGCGATCATCCCGTCCCTGGTGGCGGCGGGCCTCATGGGCATCGAGTGCATCTACAGTGAGCACTCGCCCGCCCAGCGCGGCGGCTACGTGGAGCTGTGCCGGCAGCACGACCTGCTGGTGACCGGCGGCTCCGACTTCCACGGCCCCCCCGTGCGCGCCGCCGTCCTGGGCAATCCTCCCGTGCCCCTGGCGGTCTGGGAGGCCCTGCAGGCGAAGGCGGCGGTAGCGCGGGCGAGCCTCTCCGCCTGACCCGCTGTCGATTCCGGGGGGTCGCCGGCGTCGTATAAGTGGAGGCCGATTCGAGGTCCCGACCACTCACGATAAGGAGGCTGACGATGCGATACCTGCTGCTGATCTGTTCCGACAAGAACCAGGCTCCGCCGACTCCCGCCCAGATGGAGGCCATGGTCCAGGGCCACGGCCGCTTCGCCCAGGAGCTGAGCGCGGCCGGCAAGATGGTCCACGGCGAGCGGCTGCGCCCCGACTCCGACGGGAGCCGCGTCCGCATCAAGGCCGGCCAGCGCCAGATCATGGACGGTCCCTTCGCCGAGACCAAGGAGGCGCTGGGGGGCTTCTACCTGATCGACTGCGACAGCCGGGAGGAGGCCCTCGAGTGGGCCAAGAAGATCCCGCTCAACGAGGGTGGCTACATCGACGTGCGACCGATCTGGGCGATGTAGGGGCGGGCCGGCTCCCCGTCGCGCCGCGCGACGGGCGGGCGCCCCCACCGCATGATCGCCGGATGGCGTACCATGCCGATCTGTGGGACCGCAGACTCCGGACGAGAGCGTGCGCGCGCGCCTGGCCGAGGTCTTCCGGATCGAGCACGCGCGGGTGGTCGCCTCGGTGCTGCGGATCGTGCGCGACATCGACGCCGCGCAGGAGGTCGTGCAGGAGGCCTTCGAGCAGGCGCTCGATCACTGGCCCGCCGACGGCATCCCGGATCGGCCGGGGGCCTGGCTCCTCACCACCGCGCGGCGCCGGGCGCTCGATCATCTGCGCCGGACCCGCCGCGCGGGGGCGCGGGTGGACGCCCTCGCCCATGCCGCGCTCGGCGCGACGCACCCGGCGCCTGACGTGTCGGACGCCGACGAGATCCCCGACGATCGGCTCCGGCTGATCTTCACCTGCTGTCATCCCGCGCTGCCCCCCGACAGCCGTGTCGCGCTGACGCTCCGGCTGGTCGGCGGGCTCTCCACCACCGAGATCGCGCGGGCGTTCCTGGTGCCCGAGCCCACGATCGCCCAGCGGCTGGTGCGGGCGAAGCGGACGATCCGCGACGGGGGATTCCCGTACGAGGTGCCCGAGGGCGTCGAGCTGGCGTCGCGGCTGTCCGCGGTGCTCGCGGTGCTGTACCTGATCTTCAACGAGGGCTATGCGGCGCACTCGGGCCGCGACCTCGTGCGCGACGATCTGTGCGAGGAGGCCATCCGCCTCGGGCACGTGCTCGCCGAGCTCATGCCGCGCGAGCCCGAGATCCAGGGCCTGCTGGCCCTCATGGAGCTCCAGGCCTCGCGCGCGGCGGCGCGGACCGATGCCGACGGCAACCTCGTGCTGCTCGAGGACCAGGCCCGGGGCCGGTGGGACCGGGCGCGGATCGCGCGCGGTCTCGCCTGCCTCGATCGCGCCGGCCCGCTGACGCGCGCGGGCGCCTACCAGCTCCAGGCCGCCATCGCCGCCTGTCACGCGCAGGCGGCCTCCTGGGACGCGACCGACTGGCCGCGCATCGTGGCCCACTACCGGGCGCTCGTCGCCCTGGCCCCGTCGCCGGTCATCGACCTGAACCTGGCGGTGGCGATCGGCCTGGCCGACGGGCCCGCGGCCGGGCTCGCCGCGCTGGATC
>DATFUK010000326.1:0-3808 GCA_035260865.1 Candidatus Methylomirabilota bacterium
GAGGTATTCCCGCAGCCGCCCGAGCGGCGGCGCAGCTCCGACCCGCCGCGCCCGCGCGGAGACGCGATACACCCCGGCGGTGACCAGGCCTCCCCCCGGCTCGCCGATCGCGTCCACCCGCCCGCCCGCGCCGAGGGTCACCCAAAGCGGCTTCTCGTCGTCGACGAGCGGGGTCACCGCGAGCACGGTGGCCTCGTCCGGCCGCGCGGCGGCCTGACCGGCGAATCGCGCGAAGTCCTCCGCCGCGCACCACGCGTCCACCGTGGAGACGAGCATCGGCCCGGCCGGGCCCCGGGCGGTCACTTCCCGGAAGCTCTCCAGCGAGGAGGCGGTGGTCTTCACGATGAAGTCGACCTCGAGGTCCGGGTATCGTGCCCGCACCCATTGGATGCAGTCCCGCTCCTCCTGGTTCACGATGATCGTGATCGCGGTGATCCCGGCTGTCGTGAAATTGCGCAGGACCGCGCCGATGAGCGGCAGGCCCGCCACCTCGACCAGCGGCTTGGGAACGCGCCAGCCGTCCGCGCGCAAACGGCTGCCCGCGCCCGCCGCGATGATGCCTCCCCGGATCGGTGCCGCCATCAGAACAGCAGTGCCTCCACGTCCGCCAGCGAGTGGATCATCGCGTCACCGGGGCAACACGGCCCGCCGGGCGGCGCGGGCTCTCCGGTCAGCCAAATGTGCCGCATGCCGAGCGCCCGCGCACCCGCCATGTCCCGGGCCGCCGAGTCGCCCACGAAGGTGGCGTCCGCGGGGGTCACCCCGAGCTGCTCCAGCGCCGTCCAGAAGATGCGCGGATCGGGCTTCGAGCATCCCACCTGCTCGGAGTCGACGATGACGCCGAAGAACGGCAGAATCGCTACATTATTGCACACGGTGTCGAGGTTGCCATAGAAGTTGGACACGATGCCGAGGCGATAGCGCGGCCGCAGACGCTCGAGAATCGCGTGGTTGCGCCGCAGATGCCGGTGCGCGTCGGCGAGGAAGCGCTGGGCCACGCGCTCGATCACCGGCGCCTCCCGCACCGCGAGCGCGTCGGCCAGGCCGGCGGTCAGGCGGCGCACCGTGTCCTCGAACGACAGCGTGCGCGGGATCGCGCCGACGAGCGCGTCGTCGGCCGCGTAGAAGACCGGATCGAAGGCCTCGCGGGGGCCGGCCGCGCCCTCCGCGTCCCAGAGGCGGAAGAAGCGCTCCTTCCAGGTGAGCCCGTCGGCGTCGAGGGTGCCGCCGAAGTCGAGCAGCACCGCGCGCGGCCGGTCAGGCAGGCGCCACCTCCACCGCCGCGTCGAACGCAGCCTGGCCGGCCGAGAAGCCGAAGACGTCCACCGCGCCGTCGGGCAGGCACGCCTCGCCCGAGGTGAGCCGGTTGAGCCCGTCCCAGCCGTCGCGCATCCACACGGTGTGCGTGGGCACGCGGTCGGTGACGCGCGCCCGCGCGGCCATCTCCCCGCGCTGGTTGAACACGCGGATCCGCGCGCCCTCCCCGACCCCGCGGGCGGTCGCGTCGGCGGCCGAGATCCAGAGCACCGGCTCGGGCTCGAGCGCGGCCAGCGAGGGCAGCGCGCGGCCGTGGTCGTAGAAGCCGTGGAAGTGCGCGAGCGTCCGCCCCTGGCGCAGCACCAGCGGATAGGACGACGCGGGCAGCGGCTCGTGGACCGGCAGCGGCGGCAGTCCGAGATCGCGCGCGCGCGACGAGTAGAACTCGACCTTGCCGGACGGGGTGGGAAAGACGAGGTCCGGATGGCCCACGTGCGAGACCCGCAAGGCCCACATGCCGCCCTCCGCGCGCAGCGCGGCCACCGTGGCGTGGCCGGTGGCGGGATGGTCGAGGATGGCGTCGATGGGCCCCTCGTCGCCCGCCCACGGGTAGAAGTCGGCGACCTCGAGTCGCCGCGCGAGCTCGCGCAGCACCCACGCCCCGGGCCGCGTCTGCCCCGCGGGGGCGAGCGCGGGCTCCATCAGGTAGAGATGGGTGTTGGTGGCCTTGCAGCCCAGCTCCTCGACCCACGCGGTGCCGGGCAGGACCACGTCCGCGAAGCGCCGCGCGGTGTCGTTGAGGAAGAGATCCTGGACGACGATCAGGTCCTGTCGGGCGAGCGCGCGCTCGACCCGCCCGCTGTCCGCGAACGAGGAGAGCATGTCGGTGCCGAAGAGGAGCAGCGCGCGCACGCGGCGGTCCTCGAGGGCCTCGGTGATCCGCGGCATCTGGTTCGGCACGTAGTGGCCGGGCGGGCGCCGCGCGGTCTCCGCGATGTCGGCCAGGCCGTGGCCGTGCCCCTTGCTGCCGTGCCGCGGCCCGAGGCCGCCGCCCGCGATGCCCAGGTTGCCGGTGAGGGCGGGCAGACACGCCACCGCGCGCGCGCCCTGCCAGCCGTTGGCGCCCTTGTGCATGCTGGAGCCGCCGAGCACGATCATGGCGGGGCGGCTCGCGGCGTAGCGGCGCGCGAGGGCCACGATCGCGGCCGCGTCGACCCCGGTCACCGACGCCGCCCACTCCGGAGTATGCGGCGCCACGTGGGCCGCGAGGGCGTCGAAGCCGACGGTGTGCCGCGCGACGAACTCGCGATCGTGGAGGCCCTCGGCGATCAGCACGTGCATGATCCCGAGCGCGAGCGCCGCGTCGGTGCCGGGCCGCAGGATCAGCACCTCGTCGGACTGGGCGGCGGCCTCGGTGCGGCGCACGTCGATGGTGACGACGTGGGCGCCGCGGCGGCGGGCCGCGACCAGGTGCCGGCCGGTGTTCGGCTGGCTCGCGAGGTTGGCGCCCCACAGGACGACGAGGCTCGCGTGCGCGCCCAGGTCCTCCTTGGTGTTGGTCTCGAGCGGACCGGTCAGCCCGATCCCGAAGCCGCCGAGCCCCCAGCAGATCATGGTGGGCGCCCACCACTGGCAACCCCAGAGGTTGGCGAAGCGGCGCAGCAGCTCGGAGTTCACCCGCACCCCGTAGTTGGTCGCGAAGAAGCCGTGTCCCGACCAGAGGCCGACCGCCTCGCGACCCACCGCCCGCATGTGGTGGGCGATGCGATCGAGCGCCTCGTCCCAGCCCGCCTCCCGCAGCGGCGCGTCCCGGCGATCGCGCACGAGGGGGTGGAGCAGCCGCTTCGGATTGTCCAGGATCTCGCGCGCGGCGTGGCCGCGCACGCACAGGAAGCCGCGGCTATCGGGGTTGTCCGGATCGCCCGCGACCTCGAGCAGCCGCCCGTCCTCGACGGTGACCAGCATGCCACACAGGGTGGGATGACAATTCATCGGGCACATGGTGCGCACCGTGCGGCGGCCCGTTGCCATGAAGCTACGCCTTGGCCACGCGCTCCACCCAGCCGGCGACGGAGGCGATGGCCTCGTCGAGCTTGGATGCGTCCTTGCCGCCGGCCTGGGCCAGGTCGGGCCGGCCGCCGCCGCCGCCGCCCACCATCTTGGCGACGTCCTGCACGAGACGACCCGCCGGGAAACGCTTCATCAGATCCTTCGACACCGCGGCCACGAGGCTCACCTTGCCGTCGACCGCGCTGCCCAGGAGGATGACCCCCGACGGCAGGCGATCGCGCAGGGTGTCCATCACCGAGCGGAGCCCGTCTGCGTCGAGGCCGTCGAGGCGCGCGGCCAGCACCGGCACGCCCGCCACCTCTCGCGCGGAGGTGACGAGGTCCTGGGCCTGGGTGCGGGCGAGCTTGCTCTCGAGCTGGGCGAGCTGCTTCTCGAGGCGCTTCTGGTCCTCCAGGAGCGCGGCGAGCCGGCGGGGCAGCTCGAGCGGCGGGATCTTGAGGAGACCGGCCGACTCGCGCAGCGCCGCCTCCTCGCGCCCCAC
>DATFUK010000327.1:0-2645 GCA_035260865.1 Candidatus Methylomirabilota bacterium
CGGCGCGGCCAGGAGGCCGTAGGCCGAGAGCGCGCCCGCCCCGAAGGGCACCAGCACGCGCGGCACGCGCAGGATGCGCCCGACCTGCCAGGCGTGCACCGGCCCGGCGCCGCCGAACGCGAAGAGGGGATAACCGCGCAGATCCTTGCCGCGCTCGATGCCGTGCACGCGGGCGGCCCCGGCCATGTTCTCGTTGACCACGCGATGGATGCCCCAGGCCGCGTCGGTGAGTTCGAGACCCATCGGCCGCGCGACACGCTCCTCGATCGCGCGCCGCGCCGCCTCCACGTCGAGCCGCATGCGGCCGCCCAGGAAGAATTCGGCGTCGAGATAGCCCAGGAGCAGGTCGGCGTCGGTGACGGTGGGCTCGCGGCCGCCCAGCCCGTAGCACGCCGGGCCGGGATCCGCGCCCGCACTGTCCGGGCCGACCTTCAGCAGACCCATGCGGTCGACGCGGGCGATCGAGCCGCCGCCCGCCCCGATCTCGATCAGCTCCACCACCGGCACCCGGATGGGCAATCCCGAGCCCTTCTTGAACCGGTCCGCGCGCGCGACCTCGAACTCACGCGCGAGCAGCGGCTCGCCGCGATCGATGACGCACGCCTTGGCGGTCGTGCCGCCCATGTCGAAGGAGAGGACACGGTCCATGCCGACCTGGCGGGCCATGCGTGCCGCCGCGAGCGCCCCCGCCGCGGGGCCCGACTCCACGAGCCGGATCGGCACGCGCTTGGCGGTCTCGGGGGTCGCGATGCCGCCGGCCGACATCATAACGTAGAGCCGCCCCGGGATGCCGAGGCCCCGGAGCTTGCGCTCGAGATCGTCCAGGTAGCGTGACATCAGCGGCATCACGTAGACGTTGGCGGTGGTGGTGGAGGTGCGCTCGTACTCGCGAATCTCCGGGACCACGTCCGAGGAGCAGGACACCGGCACGCCGGGCGCGATCTCGGCGCAGAGCCGAGCGAGCGCCCGCTCGTGCGCCGGGTTCCGGTAGGCGTGCAGCAGGCAGATCGCGATGGCCTCCACGCCCAGGGCGCCGAGCTGGGTGACCGCGGCGCGCGCCTGGGCCTCGTCGAGCGGGCGGAGCACGGAGCCGTCGGCCTGCACACGCTCGGCCACCTCCACGCGGAGCTGGCGCGGGACGAGCGGCACCGGCGGGTCGATGAAGAGGTCGTACATGTCGTAGCGGCCTTCGCGGCCGATCTCGATCGCGTCCCGGAATCCGGCGGTCGTGAGCAGGCCCACCCGCGCGCCCTTGCGCTCGATCAGGGCATTGGTGGCCAGCGTGGTGCCGTGGATCAGCGCGCGCACCGCGGTGGTGGCGGCGCCCGCCTCGTGCAGCAGGGTCACCACGCCTTCCTCCACCGCCTGCGACGGGTCCTTCGGCGTGGTCAGGAGCTTGCCGACCCGGACCGCGCCGGTGGCCTCGTCTACCCAGACCAGGTCGGTGAAGGTGCCGCCGATGTCCACGCCGATCCGAGAAGGGTTGGAGCCGGCCGTCATGTCGCTGACCTCACGTGAGGGATCGCTGCGAGGGAGAGTCTACCGCATCTCCTGCTCGAGCAGGCGGGCGAGCTGCGGGTCGAGGAGCGCGAGCGTGGGAATCTGCTCGCGCGCGGCCGCGCGATCGCCGCGCGCCAGGTGCGCGCGGGCCAGCCCCAGGTGCGCGAAGGGAGAGGCGGGATCGATCGCGAGCGCCCGCTCGAAGACGCCCCGTGCGGGCTCCGCGCGGCCGTCGGCGAGGAGCGCCCGGCCGAGCGAGGTCAGAGCCGGCACGGAGTCCGGCTTGACGCGTAGCGCCTGCTCGAGCTCCGCGACGGCTTCCGCGGCGCGGCCGTCCTCGATGAGGGCGATCCCCAGATTGACCCGAGCGTTGACGTCGCGGGGGTTGCGCTCGAGGCGGTAGCGGAGCCGCGTGATGCCGTCCGCGCGCCGGCCCATCTGGATCAGGAGCGGCCCGTAGTTGCCGTGGAACTCGGACTGGTCGGGCCGCAGCGCGATCGCCCGCTCCAGCAGGGCCTGGGCCTCGGTGAAATCTCCACGGCGGCCGAGACTGACCCCCAGGTTGTGGAGACAGATGGCGCAGCCGGGATCCACCTCGATCGCGTAGCGCCAGAGCGTTTCCGAGTCGTGCCAGACGGAGGACTGGGCCCGCGTGGTCAGCGCGAGGCCGCCGATCCAGATTCCCACGACGCCCAGGGCCACCGCCGCGATGGGGGCACCCAACAGGCCTCGGCGCCGGGCGAGGGCGACGGCCATCGCGAGCGCCCCGACCAGGAGCGCGAACCCCAGGCACGGGATGTAGGTGTTGCGATCCGCTCCGAGGTGATTGCCGGTGTGGACGAGTCCGGCCACCGGCGCGAGCATCACCAGGTAGAAGGCCCAGATCGCCAGGCCCGCGGGCCAGCGCCGCCGCAGCAGCCACAACGCGACGGTGATCGCGAGGCCGGACCCCGCGCTCAGCAGATAGGGCAGATCGAGCGGATTCACCCGCGGCGGGAGCTCGTAGATGGGGCCCAGGTTGAGCGGCACGACCGTCTTCCAGACGTGGAACCATACGTTGTACGCGACCATGCCGATCCGGCCGGCCGGGTCGGCGGGAGTCAGGTACCCGGTGCTTCGCTGGACCAGGTACGCGGTGGCGGCGG